>JAHILC010000017.1 GCA_018897225.1 Actinomycetota bacterium | reverse complement strand
TTCTATCCCAGGCACACTCTAAAATCTGGTTTCTGTCAAGCACAGAACCCTTCTCCCGCAGCAGGTACTCCAAAATCATAAATTCCTTCTTTGTAAGCCTTACCACCTTCAAACCTACTTCTACTCTTACACTATCAAGATACAATTTTATATCAAACGAAGATAATATATTTTTTTTATTTTTAGAGTTTCTCCTAAGCAGTGCTCTTATTCTTGCCAGAAGTTCTGAAAATTTAAATGGTTTAGTAAGATAGTCGTCTGCACCACAGTTTAATCCATCTACTATATCATCAGTCTCCTTCTTGGCGGTTAACATCAGTATATAAGTATTATTTTTTTCTCTGCGCAATTTTTTACATATTTCCTCTCCTCTGATATCCGGCAGGATTAAATCTAAAAGGATAATGTCATACTCAAACTGTTGGGTTAGCAGATAACCATCTTCCCCGCTGTAAGCTACATCGGCACAGAAATTATGATACTGAAGTCCTTTTTTCAGACCATCTGCAAGTGATTTTTCGTCTTCAATAATTAATATTTTCATGATTAAGCTAGACTATTCCCGACAAATATAAAAATCCTATAAACACTCATAACTACATTGATACTTTTATATTATATACCTATACATGGCGTTTATATAACAAACCCTGATTGTGTTATTGTAATCTCAAAGGTAAAATATTTAAAAAATAACTATTTTTAACTAATATAATATCATAGAGAAATGAAGAAAAAATGAAGAAATTATGCTAAATAAAAATTTACCTTTCATTCATACAGTAATTAGAATAGTAACCAAGAAAGGCGGAGTAAAAGAAGTGCAGTATTATCACCAGTTTACTGCATTTATATTAGCAGACCCTAAAATTAGCTTTATTTTAGATATAGAGCCAATACTACCTAAAGAAGGAGAGATTTCAAGCTCCTACAGATTACTGGGGTAGACACAATATGTTGTAATATAGGGTATGGAAGACTACCCTCGAACTTTGGACCAACTGGAAGCACGGTTTTCAACAAAAGAGGCATGTCGCGACAGACTCCTCACCCTATAAGAAGATGATCTTTAATGTAAGGGGGCGAAAGACAGATTATGGCAAACACAATATGTAGTGGTCACGCCATTAAAAGGGACAACACCAATAATATTTAAAGAGTAAAACGTCAGTTATCGGAGGCTAAAATGAAAAGCAAAAAAATATTCTTCAGCATTATTCCTGCTTTAACTTTACTTCTATTTTCTAGCTTTACTTTAGTAGCATGCACAGGCGAAACAACAGTGAAAAGGGAGGAAAGAGCAGAAGCAGAATCTGTAACTAATGAAGAAGAAACTATAGTGGAGGAGCTAGCGGTAGAACTTACTGAAGAAGAATCAGAAAGCCAGAAAACCGAAGCAGAGATAGAAGCAGAATGTATTCGAAAAGTTTCAGAGCAAAAAAATTATCTCAAAAACGAGACTCTTGGAGATACCGAAACGTTCGAGAAATATAAAGTTGATGATATTCTTCAAGTTGCACCTGCTGATCTAAATGTAAGCAGCAATAAATTTGCTAGAGAATTCAGAACTAGAATCCGTGAGGAACTTGCAACACAGGGCGTTAACTTTGCCGGAAGTTATTCTATTGTGAGCGTCGGTATGACCGGCTGGGGAGAGAACTATTATATTGTTGATAGAAGAAACGGTAACGCCCATGTCTTTCCCTACTATGCAGCGTTCCTCGACTTTAGGAAAGACAGTAATCTCATAATTATGAACCCGAAGGAAGCAATTTTAGATGCTATGAGCAAAAAGGATGATTTAGAAAATTGCTACTGGCTTCACCAGCAGGAGTTTACCGACTTGCGCCCCTTCTACTTCCTTTGGGAAAACAACCAACTTATTCTGATTGGACCGCATGATATCCAGCCTCCACCCAATCAGTTCTGGACTGGTTATTTTGGAGAAGTATTGGAATGATGCGGTTTATGAAGCAGCAAAATTCTTAATGAAATGGGCAAAAGCAAATCCAAACAAAGATGCAAAATGTATCATTAAAGATAGAATGAAGAAATTAAGAAGTAATGAGCAAAAAGAGATCTTAAAACTAATTATGGTATGAAAATCATGGAACAAACGAAAACCTATCCAACAATTGGCGTATGCGGTCTCGATTGTGGTTTATGCCCGAGATACTACACCATAGGTACCTCAAGATGTCCCGGGTGTTATGGCCCCGATTTCTTCAATAAGCACCCATCTTGTTCCTTTATAACCTGTTGCGTTAAGAAAAAGAATCTTGAAGTTTGTGCCGAGTGTCCTGAGTTTCCATGTTCTAAATTCAAAAGTGATGAAGAATATCAGCAATTAAAGGAATCTTCTTCTTACCCGTCGTACAAAAAAGTTTTGCCAAATTTAAATTTTATAAAAGAATATGGGATTAAAAAATTCATAGAACAGCAAAAAAAACGAATTAAATTACTTGAAACAATAATAGAGAATTTTAATGATGGCAGGTCAAGAAGTTTTTTCTGCAAGGCAGCAACCTTGCCCTTCGGGTCATATAACAGTGGATAAAAGGCTTAGCTACACTTCGCCCAAATTTGCTATCGCGAACTTCTTTTATCCGCAAAACGTTATCTGCCATTTAAAAGGATAAATGGAGAACAACATGTTGACACCAAACGACAAAAAAACTGACAAAAAATTTGTCCTATTTGCAATAACCCTTGCTATCCTGCACTTTATATTTCTGTCAT
>JAHILC010000170.1 GCA_018897225.1 Actinomycetota bacterium | reverse complement strand
CCAGAATATGATTACTTAAGCGAGTTGAACCAAGACAATAATTTTGAAATCATAATTGACGACTATATATTATGTCCTCGTTATTCTGCCAAAATATTTTCAAAAATTCCCAGGGTGCAAACTCCTGACTGGATGAAGAACAGGCTCCTGCTTTGCGATTACAGGCCCATAGATATTGTCGTAGATCTGACAAATTATATAATGCATGAAGTAGGCCAGCCTTTGCACGCTTTTGATAAGGAATTATTGCATTCAAATAAAATTATAGTCAGAACTGCCAGAAAAGGTGAGAAAATAAGGACTATTGATGATAATTTAAGAAATCTTCAGGAAGATATGCTTCTTATAACTGATGAAGCAAAACCAGTTGCTGTTGCGGGTGTAATGGGCGGCAAGGATACAGAAATAAGCAAAAACACAATAAATGTGCTTCTTGAATCTGCCAATTTCAGCGGTCCATCAATAATGAAGACTTCAAGCAGCCTTGGGCTAAGATCGGAAGCGTCAAACAGGTTTGAAAAGAAAATTGACCCTGAACTGACAGTTTTCGCCATAAAAAGATTCGAAGATTTGCTGGCAAAGGTTTCAGGTTACAAGCCTGAAGCTGGCATATATGACAATTATAAAAAAATGACAAGAGAAAGAAAATTAGATTTAAGGTTGTCGGAAGTTAAAAATGTGCTTGGCAAGGAAATTGATGCCAAAGATGTTTCTGAAATTCTTTCAGGGCTTAAAATCGCAAACTGCCAAAACGCAACAGATAAAAATATCATTGAAGCAGTTGTGCCATCATTCCGTTTTGAAGATCTTGAAAGAGAAATAGATCTTATTGAAGAAATTGCAAGAATCCATGGTTTTGAGAAATTTGAATCAGTGCCTCCTCAGTCCAATCTGAAAAAAGGAAGGCATACTTATTACCAGAAAACCATTAAATCTATAAGGCAGTCTTTATGTGATATCGGATTGTATGAAGTAATAAATTATTCGTTTATAGGCGACTCCTGGATAGAGAAATTAAAATTAACAATTGAGGAAGGTTATAAAGATTCTCTAAGAATATTGAACCCTATAAATGAGGATTTTGCCTTGCTTAAGACTTCGCCAATGCCGCTCATGATAAGAAACCTGTTAAATAATATAAACCACGGAATAAAAGACATGGGAATTTTTGAAATAACAAAGATTTTCAGGAAAAAAGAAGGTTCCAAATTGCCGGATGAGATAAACACTCTGGGAATTATGCTTACAGGTAAGATAAACGCAAAAGGCTGGAACGAGCAGGATAAGAATTATGATTTTTATGATATAAAAGGAATTACGGAATATCTCTTCAGGCCATATTTTAAAAATAGCAATTTGATATTTAAGGAAAAAGAATATAGCTTTTTCCATCCTGTAATTAGCGCTGATATCTATGCTGGCATTGGCAATTTAAAAATTGGAATCATAGGAAAAATCCATCCGCTCATAATAGATTCGATTGAACTTGGACAGGACGTTTACTACCTTGAGATTAACCTTGATGAGTTTATTAATAATGCTGAGTATTCCGTGTATATCGAATCTATTGCCGCGTTTCCTTCAATTGAAATAGATATAGCGCTTGTTGTGGATGAGCCAGTCAAGAATTATGAAATTGAAAGCGAAATAAAAAAGTCAGGATCGGATTTGCTTAAATCAGTAAGGCTTTTTGATATTTACAGGGGAAAGCAGATAGAAGAAGGTAAAAAAAGCATGGCTTACTCGCTTACTTTCCTTGACAGGACAAGAACCTTAAAAGATGTAGAGATTGAAATTATTGTAAAGCGAATTCTTGAGAATCTCTCCAGAAAATTTAAGGCAAAACTGCGGGAATAATTAAATATCAAAAGTCAGAATTATTAGTTTTATTTTATAGTATTATTTCCTCCAGAACACCACTATACAATAATTCTAAACATCAGGTTTTATCAATTTGCTCCAACCTCTTTTTAATTACATCCACAAGAGTAATTGCATTTGGGTCAACCCTGTTAAGTATTGCAAGATAAAGGCTGATCCAGTCCGCAAGAAAAATTCCCTTAAATCCTTTTACAACATCATTTGAGCCTTCTATTGCAATTTCTTCAAAGTCTATATCTTTTTCAATAAATATACCTTTTAATAGCTCAGTTCTTTTTTTATTAATGCCTTGCTCGCTTTTATCTGTAATGAACAATGCAAAGAATTTTTCGCGCAGCTCGGGCCTCATTTCCCAGCCTACTATTTCATCATGATAAATTTCCGGGAGTGTATTGTAATGGGCAAATATCTTGCTCACAGTGCAAAGCTGTGTTTTCAACCTGTAAGCTATAGTGCCCGTAATTTTATTTATACCGTAAATAATAGGTATTTTATCGTATAAATTTATTGCAATTTTTTTGGCGGTATTTTTGTAAATTTTATTTTCTGAAATTAATTCCCTGGTAAATTGAAATAATTCGTTTTCGACATCATCCCAGTTCAAACCAGAAGGCCTGTCTTTATCTATCCCTGAAATTCCGATTGCGTTAGCGCTGGCAAGTACCTCGACAAGCAGCACATAAATATAACCAACAGCCATCCTGGGCAATAATGGGGCAGAGTATTCAATCAACTTGATTTTATTGCCGGCCTTGGCTTTTTCCTTCAATATTCCACCAGTAGTTATAGCAACAATTTCTATTCCTTTTTCAGCTGCTCTATCAACCGCGTTCAGAACTTCCAATGTATTTCCGCTATGTGAAACAGCTATTATTAACGTATCTTTGGTTACCCAGGCAGGAATTTTACTGGTGGAGCAAAAAACTATAGGCAATTTAAACTTATTGATATCAGATGATTCAATCAGCTTAAATGCTACAGTTGAAGGATTTCCAGCTCCGAATACAGCGGCGTTCTTATAGTCATCCCTGAATTTTATTTTTAAGTCTTTTATAATCTTTTCGGCTTTTTTAAACTGATTTGGGAAATCCAGCAGGACATCTATTAATTTTGCTTTATCTAAATTGTATATATATTTTTCATTATCCAGAATATTAAATTCCAATAAAACCTCCTTAGATACTAATATTGAATTTTCTTATAAAAATGGAATATTTTTCAAAATTGCATAATAATAAGTATATTATAATATTTGATAAAATATAACCATTGTATTGAAGGAAAATATAATTATGAATTTTAATTAAAAATATATGGAATTTGTAAGTTAGAAAATGAAAGGAATCATATGAAAAAATCTATCGGTATATCTGAGAGAATGTATCCAAATCCTGCTATTATGGTTTCATGTTCAGATGGGGTCAAAGATAATATAATTACCCTTGCATGGGCTGGGACAGTTTGCAGTAATCCTCCATTGATTTCAATATCTATAAGGCCTTCAAGATATAGCCATGAACTTATAAGTGCTTCAAAAGAATTTGTAATAAATATTCCTGATGAGAAAATGATTAAAGCTTGTGATTTTTGTGGTACTAATTCCGGAAGAAATATAGATAAATTCAAAGAATTGGGTTTAACGAAAGAAAAAGGATTTATTGTAAGTGCTCCCTTAATTAAAGAATGCTCTATAAATATCGAATGCAAGGTTAAAGAAATAATTCATCTTGGAACTCATGATATGTTCATAGGAGAGGTTGTAAGTGTTAACGCTGACGAAGAAGTGATCTATTCAGACGGAGAAATAGATTACGAGAAAATTAGCATGTTATCATATTTGATGAATAATTATTTTAAGAATGTGCCTATAAAAAAATAACGTTTAATATCATAACTTTAACGCAGATTTTATTAAGAAAAACTATTACTTAAAAAATGGATGTAACTAAAAAAATATCCGGTTTTTTTTCCATAATCATTCTACCCTTTACAGTTATTATATTTGTACCATTACTTATATTAGT
>JAHILC010000001.1 GCA_018897225.1 Actinomycetota bacterium | reverse complement strand
CTGCCATTGGAGTTACGGCCGGATATGGTGTAGCGCTTGCTGTCATCGAGTTTACCGGAAAGGACAAGCTGGCATTTATCACCCACTTAAAATCAAGCATTGACATGCTGTCAAAAACACGGCCGACTGCAATAAATCTTTTCTGGGCTCTGGGCAGGATGAGTAAAGCCATCGATAAAAACAGTAATCTTGGAATAGACGAGATAAGGAAAATAATTATCAGAGAAGCGGAAGATATAGAGGAAGAAGACCTGCAAATAAATTACAGGCTTGGTGAAAACGGCAAAGATATTTTTACAAATTCACGGAAAAAATTAAAAATCCTTACACACTGCAATGCGGGCGCTCTGGCTACTTCTGGCTATGGCACCGCTCTTGGTGTAATAAGAAGCCTCAGGCGCGCAGGTAAAGTTAAAAATGTTATAGTTGACGAGACCAGGCCTTATCTTCAAGGAGCAAGGCTTACGGCCTGGGAACTTTACCAGGAAAAAATTCCATTTTTTATAATCTCTGACAATATGTCGGGTTATTTCATGTCGGAAGGGGAAGTAGACATTGTAGTAGTTGGAGCTGACAGAATTGCCGCAAATGGAGACAGCGCAAACAAAATAGGAACGATGAGCATTTCCATAATAGCAAAATATTTTGATATACCTTTTTATATAGCTGCGCCCATGTCCACCATAGACATGAAAACAAAAAACGGTTTAAAAATTCCAATCGAGCAAAGAGTCAAGGAAGAAGTAAGGAAAGTATTGGGTAAAATCATAATACCTGAATATATGCCTGTAAGAAATCCAGCTTTTGACGTAACGCCAAATCAAAATATTACTGCTATAATTACTGAAAAGGGTGTAATTTACCCTCCATTTGAAGAAAATATTAAAAAAATTTTTAAACATTGAAGCGGAGTTAGTTATGAGTAAAAATAAAGCTATGGTACTTGCCGCAGGTCTTGGAACCAGATTAAGGCCGCTAACAGACCTAATTTCCAAACCAATGGCTCCAATAGTAAACAAGCCTGTTATGGAGCATATAATTGAATTGCTTATAAAGCATAATTTCAAGGATATTGTATGCAATCTGCACTGGTATCCCGAAGCGATAAAGGAATATTTTGGCGCTGGTTCAAAGTGGGGAATTAATATTTCTTACTCCCTTGAAGAAACTTTGTTAGGGACTGCAGGTGGTGTTAAGAAAGTTGAGGATTTTTTTGAAGGCGAGACTTTCATTGTTATCAGTGGTGATTCGCTGACTGATATTAACCTGGCTGATGTTCTCCAGTTCCATAAAAAAAAGGGTGGCATTGCTACACTGGCGCTATCCGAAGTTGAAGATCCCTGGCAGTATGGTGTTGTCCTGCTTGATGGGAATAAAAAAATCACAGGTTTTCAGGAAAAACCTCTAGGTGGTGAAGAAAAATCAAACCTGGCAAACACAGGTATTTATGTATTCGAACATGAAATATTTGATCACATCCCCTTCGGAGCTTTTTATGATTTCGGTAAAAATGTATTTCCGGCTCTTCTTGATAAGAATGTTGATTATTATGGATTCAAACATAACCAATACTGGAATGATGTAGGAGGTCTTGAAGAATATCAGAGGGGTAATTTTGATGCCCTGGAGGGTAAAGTTAAAGTTTCAATTCCCGGAATACAGATAAAAGACGGGGTTTGGGTTGGGAAAAACTGCAGGATTCAGGAAGAAGTTGTAATTATACCACCGGTATGTATTGGCGATAACTGTACTATTAAAAAAGGAGCAAAGCTATTCGGGCCAATAATTCTAGGAGACAATATAATAGTTGATGAAAGGGCTGTGCTTTACAGGGGAATAAAATGGGGTGGCGGATATATTGGCAAAGATGCTTCACTTATAGGGGCAATTATTGGTTTCAATGCAAAAATAAAAGATAAAGCATCAGTACTGGAAAAAGCGGTAATTGGTTCAAAAAGCATAATAGGCGATGGAATAATTATCCATCCAAGCGTAAAAATTATGACTAATGAGATTATAAAATAATGTTAATTCTGGTATTATAGATTTAAACCGGTAAAGTTATTTTACATAAGAATTGCTAAATAATTTAAATATAACAGAATTTTTAAAGGATACTATCATCCCACCAATTTGTTCGGTATGTGGAAAGATTTGTGCCGAATTTTTATGCCAGAATTGCAACTCAAGAATTAAATTTTTAGATGAAACTGTTTGCCAGTACTGCGGCAGACTTATTACTTCCAAAAATAATCCGGGTATTAAAATTTGTACTTTGTGCAAAAATGAAACTTATAGTTTCTACAGGTTAAGAAGCTTCTCTTTATATAAGGAGCCGATAGTAAATTTAATACAAAAATTTAAATATAAAAAATATTATTTTTTAAGCAAAATACTGGCAGGATTTTTAAAAAAAGCTTACGAAAAGCACTTTAACAGTGAAAGAATAGACTATATTGATACCGTTCCAAATTATGCCGCTGATAGGCAATGTAGTAAATATTGCAAAAGCCATATGCAAATTCTTGCAGAAGATCTTTCTAAAATAATCAGGATCCCATTTTTAAATAATATAATAAAAATCAGGAATACTTCAAAACAGCAAAAACTTGATTACTACCTGCGAAAAATCAATTTGAATGATGCATTTAAAGTCAGGAATTGCTTGCTTTCACATGAGAAAAATTTATTGCTTATTGACGATGTTTGGACGACGGGGTCGACTCTTAATGAAATTAGTTCTATACTAAAAAAAGCAAAAGCTAATAAAATATATTTATTAACATTGGCGAGAGGAGCATAATTGGAAGATAAAGTAAAAGGAACAGTAAAATGGTTTAGCCCTGAAAAGGGTTTTGGTTTTATTGAACCAGAAAGCGGAGAAGATGTATTTGTGCATTTTTCCAGTATAGTGACTGACGGTTTTAAGACACTGGAAAAAGGTCAGAAAGTAGAATTTGAAATTATTCAGGGAGAAAGAGGCCTTCAGGCAAATAATGTAAGATTGGTTGTGTAGTTTTAAAAGAAAATCTAAGTTCATTAAGGGGGGATCATATGGAGTTTAAGATTAAAAGCAGGAACATGGATTTAAATGATGAATTGAAGGATAGGGCAGAGAAAAAAATCAAGGATAAAATGCTGAAATATTTTGATAGGATTATAAAGATTGAAGTTGAACTGACTTTGGAAAAAAACCCTAAGATAGCTTTGAACAACCTGATAGAAGTAACTGTTTTTACAGGCGGTGAGGTTCTAAGAGCAGAAAGCTCGGGTTCTGATATGTTTGAAGCCATAGACAAAGTCAGCAACAAGCTTGAACGATTGATTAAAAGATTTAGAGACAAGCTTATCCAAAGAGGAAGAAAAGGCTATGAGTCCAGGATTGGTTCTGGTGAAAATGTTGAAGAAGAATTAAAGAAAATGATTGTTAAAACAAAAACGTTTACATTAAAACCTATTACTCCTGAAGAGGCAGTTATCCAAATGGAGCTTTTAGGGCATGATTTTTTTGTTTTTATAAGTTCAGAAACTGTGAAAACCGCTGTTGTTTACAAGAGAAAAGATAAAAATTACGGGCTTATAGAGCCTGTTGGGAATTAAAACTTATTACATTTTAGGTGAAGCAAAATGCTTAATAAATTTACTAGTATATTAAAATTTGGAGAAGGTAAAAAGCAGAAAAAATATGATGAAATTGTAAGGATGGTAAACAGTCTTGAGCCAGACATATCCATCCTGACAAACGCTCAGCTAGCCGCAAAAACCTTTGAATTTAAGGAGACATATAGTAAAGATAATAATATTGATAATTTACTCTTTGAAGCATTTGCAGTAGTCAGGGAGGTTGCAAAGCGAACTACTAATATGAGGCATTTCGATGTCCAGATAGTTGGCGGGATTGTTCTTTTTGAAGGTAAAATTGCAGAGATGAAGACCGGAGAAGGCAAGACCCTTGTTGCCACGCTGCCAGTATACCTGAATTCCATTACTGGAAAATCTGCCCATGTTGTTACAGTAAATGATTATCTTGCCAAAAGAGACAGCCAGTGGATGGGACCTATTTATAATCTTCTCGGCGTCAGGGTAGGATTGCTGCAGCATGGAATGACAACTGCGGAGCGCAGGATTGCCTATGATTGCGATGTGGTATATGGGACAAATAGCGAGTTTGGCTTTGATTATTTAAGGGATAATATGGTGATACATTCGGAAGAGATGGTTCAAAAAGGACACTCTCTTGCAATTGTTGATGAAGTTGACAGCATCCTGATTGATGAGGCCAGAACTCCACTTATAATCTCTGGAATTGCTTATGAAACAACTGAGCTATATAAAAAATTTTCACAGATTGTTACCCGGCTTACCAAAGACGAAGATTATGAAATAGATGAAAAAGCCAAAACTGCTGCCGTGACCGAAGAGGGTGTGGCAAAGGTTGAAAAAATTACGGGGATTGAGAACCTTTATGATCCGAGAAACTATCTTCATATTCATGCTTTAAACCAATCTTTGCGTGCATATAATCTTTTTAAAAAAGATGTTGATTATATGATTAAAGACGGCGAGGTGTTGATTGTTGATGAATTTACCGGAAGGCTCATGATTGGCAGGCGGTACAGCGAGGGACTGCACCAGGCAATAGAAGCAAAAGAGCATGTTAAAATAAAAGAAGAAAATCAGACACTTGCAACAATCACGATTCAAAATTATTTTAGAATGTATGAAAAGCTTGCAGGCATGACAGGCACAGCGCTTACCGAAGCTGCGGAGTTCAGACATATTTACAAACTGGAAACATATGTAATTCCTACAAATATGCCAATGATTAGAGACGACTTATCAGATTTTATTTATAAGAGTGAGGATTCAAAATTTAATGCTGTTGTGGAAGATATAATTTCCAGATATGAAAAAGGCCAGCCCGTGCTTGTAGGGACAATTTCCATTGAAAAATCTGAAAGGCTTAGCGGAATGCTTAAAAGAAGAGGGATTGTGCACCAGGTATTAAACGCCCGATATCATGAAAAAGAAGCAGAGATAATTGCATTGGCGGGACAGCCAAAATCAGTAACAATTGCGACAAACATGGCTGGCAGAGGCACCGACATTGTTCTTGGTCCAGGTGTGGTGGATGTGGGTGGTCTTCATGTGCTTGGAACTGAAAGGCATGAGAGTAGGAGAATTGACAACCAGTTACGTGGAAGAAGCGGAAGACAGGGAGATCCTGGTTCAAGCCAGTTTTATTTAAGCCTGGAAGACGAGCTGCTGAGGCTTTTTGGTTCAGACAAGATTGGCTGGGTCATGGAAAGGTTTAACTTTCCGGAAGACATGCCAATACAGCATCCAATAATTGGCCGTTCGATTGAAAACGCTCAGAGGCAAGTTGAATCAAGGAATTTTGAAATCAGGAAACACGTACTTGAATATGACGATGTAATGAACAAGCAGCGAGAGGTTATATATAAGAGAAGGCAAATGATTCTTGCAGAAAATGATTTAAAAAGTTATGCGCTGGAGCTTGTTAAGGGTTCTATCAGCAGTATTGTTGATTTATATATCACCCCAAATGAATTTACTGAAAACTGGAATATCGATGATCTCTCAAGCTTTCTGGTTTCAATATTTACAAGTGATCTGTTTAAAATGCTTGCTGTTGTCGAAAAAATGGAAAATGAAAGATTTAGGGTCAGCGAACTAAAAGAAGTACTGACAGAGGAAGCTTTAAAGCTATATGAAAAACGTGAAATCAAGATTTCCTCGGAGATTATGAGAAAACTGGAAAAACTTGTTATGATAAATGTAATAGACAACAGGTGGAGAGAACATCTCCTTGAAATGGATTATTTGAAGGAAGGTATTGGCCTCAGAGCTTATGGACAGAGAGATCCTCTGGTTGAGTACAAGCATGAGTCCTATAATTTGTTTAAAGACCTGATTGAAGAAATAAAGGTAGACACCATTAAATTGATGTTTAATGCAAAGGTTGTTACCCAGGAAGAAGGGCAAGGGAATAGGAGCAGGGAAACTGTAAAAAATTTAAGGACCAGTGGTCCGGAAAAAGTAACCTTGGGAGATTCTTCAAAAGCTTCCAGGCCGGAGCCTATCAGATCGGAAAAAATCGGCAGGAATGACCCTTGCCCATGCGGCAGTGGTAAAAAATATAAAAAATGTTGCGGTAAATAAAGTAAACAAAGTAAATAAGGAGCCAGGATGATAGAAGAAAAGAAACAGAAGATAGTGTCACTTTTAGAGAAATTCTATTTTTTAAGGGACTGTCTTTGACATAGATAATAAGAAAATAAAATTATCTCAACTCGAACATATGGCTGCATCCGAGAACTTATGGGATAATGCAAGCCAGGCGCAGGAAATAACAAAATCCGCAAGTGAAATAAGAAGCAGTTTTTCCATGCTTGCAAGGCTTGAAGATAAAATCGAAAACGTAAAAATAGCCCAAGAGATTCTCGAAAACGAAGACGATGAGGCTCTGGAATCTGAGCTTGCGCTAAATTTAAAAGAACTTAGCGATACCTTGGATGACCTGGAAGAAGAAATTATACTTTCAGAGCAGTACGATTCTTATCCTGCAGTGGTAACTCTTCATCCTGGAGCCGGAGGTACGGAATCCCATGATTGGGTAGAAATGCTACTGCGAATGTATAAAAAATGGTTGGATAAAAAGCGCTTCAAATACAGAATTATAGATTACCTTCCAGGGGAAGAAGCTGGAATAAAAAGTGTGACCATGACTGTAAAAGGGAAAAACGCCTACGGGCTGTTAAAAGGTGAGAAAGGTATTCACAGGCTTGTAAGAATTTCTCCTTTTGATTCATCAAAAAGAAGGCACACGTCCTTTGCTTCCGTGGATGTTATACCCCTTTTTGAACAGGATATAGATATTGAAATAAACAAGGAAGATTTAAGAATTGATACTTTCAGGTCAAGCGGTGCGGGTGGACAGCATGTAAATGTGACTGATTCTGCTGTCCGGATCACACATATGCCAACAAACACTGTAGTTTCATGCCAGGATGAAAGATCCCAGATGTTAAACAGGCAAACTGCAATGCTTATTCTTAAATCAAAGCTTTATGAGCTTGAGATTAAAAAGGAGGAGGAAAAAATTAACAGGGTAAGAGGCGAGAAAAAAGATATAGGATGGGGAAACCAGATAAGAAGCTATGTGCTTCAGCCATACCAGCTTATAAAGGATCACCGCACAGGTATTGAGGCAGGAGATGTTGATTCAGTATTAAATGGAGAAATTGATATATTTATTAGAGGTTTTCTTGAAAAAAATTTACTCAAAAGGTAAACTCTTTAAATAATATGAATATGATCGAATTTAAAAATGTAACGAAGGTATACGAAGACAGCACTATTGCACTTAAAAATGTAAACATAGTTATTAAAAAAGGTGAATTCGTATTTCTTGTAGGGCCTAGTGGGTCAGGAAAATCCACGCTTATAAAACTTTTAATAAGGGAGATTCCTGTAACCACCGGGAGTATTTTTGTTGCAGGTAGAAATATTTGCAATCTTAAAGCTTCAAGGATTCCCCAGCTTAGAAGAAATATAGGCTATGTTTTTCAAGACTTTAAGTTGCTTCCTAACAAGACTATCTTTGAGAATATAGCCTTTGCTCTTGAGGTTATTGGCAAGCCTGCTTACGCTATAAAAGTTCAGGTTCCTCAGGTTCTAAAGCTTGTAGGGCTTGCAAATAAGATAAATTCTTATCCTCATCAACTTTCTGCAGGAGAACAGCAGAGGATATCTATCGCAAGAGCTTTTGTAAACAGGCCACCTATACTTCTTGCGGATGAACCAACGGGTAATCTTGATCCAGCAACTTCTGATGGCATAATGAAACTGCTTTCAAGGATTAATTTAATAGGAACAACGGTAGCCATGGCGTCACATGATAAAAGTATTGTAAACTCAATGAGGCGAAGAGTTATAGAATTAGAGGAAGGGGAAATCATAAGAGATCAGAAGAGAGGAGTCTACGGAAGTTGATTTTTAGGCCTAAATATTTTTTTGGAGAAACTTTTTCCGGCTTTAGAAAAAACTTTTTAATGTTTTTTACCGCAATTACTACTGTTGCCATAACGCTGTTTATTGTAGGGTTTTTCATTATTATTGTTTTTGATATCCAGGCAATACTAAGTTCAATCAAAAATCAGGTAGAAATTGCAGTTTATCTTAAAGATAATGTTACAGACGAGCTCAAAACTTATCTTGAAAACGAGATAAAGGGTTGGGATGAAATAAGCCAGGTTAATTTTGTATCAAAGGACCAGGCCTTAGAAAAGTTTAAAAAAGAAAATGAAGGAAGTGAAATATTAAAGGAAATTCAAGGCAATCCTCTTCCAGCATCTTTTGAGCTGGAGCTTAAGAGCCCTGAGAAAGTCGAACAGGTGGCTCTAAGATTTATGGATAAGGACGGCAACTTTATTGAGGGCGTAGATGAAGTTATCTATGGGCAGAATTATGTCCAGAAATTATTTTCCATAACTGCAATTGTAGGCACTATTGCGTTTCTGATTATTGTTGTACTCTTGCTTGCTGCAATCGTGCTGATTTTTAATACTATCAGACTTTCAGTTCATGCAAGGCGGAAGGAAATTGAGGTTATGAAGCTTGTCGGAGCAACAAACTGGTTTGTAAGATTGCCGTTTTTATTTGAAGGCTTTTTTGAAGGCTTTATCGGGAGTGTAATTTCAGTTGTCCTGTTATATTTCCTGTCAAATTACTTGTTAATAAGGGTTGAGAAGGCAATAGTTGATACCATGCATATAAAAGACCTTGCAATACTTGGCAGTAATAATATTATTCTGTATGTTTACGCAGGTTTGGTTATATTAGGAGGGTTAATCGGAATATTCAGCAGCGGCTTTGCGCTGAAAAGATATATAGGTGTTTAATCAGAATTTTTTATAAGCGCTCTATTTAAGATTTTTAAGAATTATCACTTCATACGATCAGGATGTTAAAAAAAATAAATAAAAATACGGCTATCAAGCTTGTAATATTTCTATTATTGCTTTCTTGTATGGCAAGTTCCATTGTGATTGTCCCGCGGCATAATCTTTATGCCCAGACACTCGAAGAAGAGCTCACGCAGATAAAAAAAGAAAGAGAGGAAGCAAATAAAAAAATTGAAGAAGTTAGAAAGCAGGAACAGGCTTACTACAAGCAGGTAAAGGAAGTGGAAACGCAGCTGCTTGCGTCGCTTTCACAGCTTGATGATCTCAACACCAAGCTTGCTGAAGCGAAAAGCAATATTGACAAGACAACAATAGAGCTTGTTTTAAAAGAGCAGGACCTGAATAAAATCGAGGATGAGCTTGATGGAAAAATTGCTATCCTGAACAGGAGGGTTGCCTCAATTTATAAAAACAGGGACGGCAATATACTGGAAATACTGCTAAAAGCTGAAGATTTTATTGAATTCATTTCAAGGTTAAAGCTCATGAATTTGATTGCTCAGCAAGATGCCGAGATAATAAAGGAAATCAAAGATAAGCGTACTTCAAACCTGACTATTAAAAAGGCTATTCTTGATTTAAGAGAAAAACAAAAAGACCGACAGACAGAAGTTGCAAAGCTTGTTTCTCAAGCAGAGAAAAAACAGGCAGAAGTTGAAGGTATCTATAATGAGAAATCAAACCTTCTTTCAAACACCAGTGCAAACAAAAATGCTCTTATTTATATGCAGAAGGATCTGGAGATTAGAGAAGCTGAAATTACTCGAATACTCGAAAGCTATAGGTATGGCAATGCTCCTGGTGATAAGTTTATGTGGCCGGTGGCAGGTTTCTTAAAATCAAGATTTGGCATGAGAAGGCATCCGCTATTTGGCAAGATGAGAATGCATACAGGTGTTGACCTGGTAGCGCCTAACGGCGCCCTTGTAAAAGCAGGAGACGGCGGCCAGATTATCCAGGCAGGATATGACGGCGGGTATGGATATTCGATTATAGTATATCATGGCGGTGGTTTTTCTACAGTCTATGCACACCTTTCCAGAATTTTAGTTGCTGTTGGGCAGAATGTTTCAAGAGGTGAGGTCATTGGACTTGTAGGATCCACAGGGTGGACAACAGGGCCGCACCTTCATTTTGAAGTCAGGATTAATGGTGCAGCTCAAGATCCTTTGGGATATCTACAATAATACATTTTTGTATTGTATTTATTAATATTATAATTTTTGATTATCGAGTATTCGGGATTGGGATGAAAAGACTATGAGAAAAAAATCAGTATTGAAAATAATAATTGCACTGGTTGTTGCTGTGGTCATATTTGCTGGCGGATTTTTGCTTGGTTTTAATTTTATTTCTTTGAAAGCCGGTATTTTCCAATCCGGTTTAAACAAAAGCGCCGAAACAAATGCCAGTGAAACCAGTACCGTCTCCGGAGATATTTTAAGTATAAAATCAATAGAAGATACTATTAACCTTGTACTATCAAATGCTATTAATATCAAAACAAAAGACGAATTAATAAGTGCTGCAGTAAGAGGCGTCATAAATAGTCTTGGTGATAAATATGCAGATTATTTCCCAAGAGATGAATATAATCGAATTCTGGATTCTTACAGCGGGACAATGAGTGGCATAGGCATAGTAGTTACAACTGATGACAAAGGGCAGGTGATTGTTGTAAAGCCCATTGCTGATTCCCCAGCTTTCAAGAAAGGTGTCAAAGAGGGAGATGTAATAATTGCTGTCGAAGGTAAGGATGTCAAAGGCATGGCGCTGGATACAGTCGTTTCTTTAATAAAAGGCAAGGAAGGCACAGATGTCAACATCACTGTCTTCAGGCCTTCTGATAATAATAACCTGGACTTTAAAATCACAAGAGAGAGATTTTATGTGCCAAATTATTATACGGAAGTGCTTGAGGGCAGCATTGCTTATATCCAGTATATAGACTTTCAGGAAAGTGGCACAAAGCAAATGGATAAGGAATTAAAAAAAATAATTGATGACGGCGCAAAAGGCATAATATTAGACTTAAGAAATAATTTAGGCGGTACACTTATAGACGCGGTAGACCTATGTGATCTGTTCCTTGATAAAGGTGTGATTGTAACTGTAAAAGGAAGGTCAAATAACAAGGAAAGCTTTGAAGAATTTTCGGCTAAAGATGGTGGCTATACTGAAATACCAATGATTGTGCTTATAAATGGTTACTCGGCAAGCGCCTCTGAACTTGCTGCAGGCGCCATCAAGGATAATAACAGGGCAGTTCTTGTTGGTGAAAAAAGTTTTGGAAAAGGAACTGTCCAGATACTTGAAAGGCTATCCGATGGGTCTGGAATCAAGTTTACCACCGCAAAATATTATCTTCCATCAGGAGTTACTATTGATGGCGTTGGTGTTCAGCCTGATATTTTGGTACCGCTAACACCAAAAGATAAAGAAGATTTGCAGCTAAACAGGGCAATCGAAGAGATTAAGAAAATGATCGAAAAGGGTATTTTAAAAAATTAACTAAGGGCTTTTTTAAAAATCGGCAGGTTAACTATGGAAAAACGGGAAGATAAAAAAATTTTAGTTGCGCAGAATAAGAAAGCAATGAAAGATTTCTTCATGCTTGACAGGTATGAAGCTGGGATAGCGCTGATGGGCTGTGAAGTTAAATCAATAAGGGAAAATAAAGTTAATTTAAAAGATTGCTATGCAAGAATTAAAAATGGTGAAATCTTTATATACAACATGCACATATCACCTTATAGTAAAAGCAGGATAGAAGATGTAAATCCTAAAAGGGTAAGGAAGCTTCTTCTGCACAGAAAAGAAATTAACAAGATTGCGGGCAAGCTTACTGATAAAAGCCTCACCATGATTCCATTAAACATATTTATGGTGCACGGCTTGGTAAAAGTTGAAATAGCCACTGCAAAAAGCAAGCTTAAAAGAGACAAGCGAAGAGATATTGAAGAAAGAGAATCAAAAATTGAGGTTAAAAGAGCGCTAAAATACCAGGCTGATAGCCGAAAGCATAATTAGCCCTTTTAAAAATTTTAAAAAAATGTATAATACTGTATATGCTCATTATATTTAACCTGGCTTCTTAACAGGGGGCGATAGGATTCGACGGGAATAGGTTGAGCTTGGATTGCAAGTCAAGTGCCAGAACTTGTAAAAAAATGGAATAAACATAAATGCTAATTATAGAGTTACTTTAGCAGCCTAATAAACTAAGCTGCTACGTCTACAAGAAGTTGCCTGCACTTTTTGATAGGCGCCGATTGCAGGATACCTTATAACAGTTAGCCTGGAGCTGTTTGAAGGGAAAATTTTACAGGATAGTTTTTTGGGATAGCGTCCATATGATTCCAAGAAGCGAAAATTAGATGTGAACTAAGCTTGTAGATATCTGAGTGCCAATATTTTCGGACGCGGGTTCGATTCCCGCCGCCTCCACCATGAACCTAGTGAAACTGCATATAAATT
>JAHILC010000169.1 GCA_018897225.1 Actinomycetota bacterium | reverse complement strand
TTCTTTACCAACCATCTCATCAAGTTGATATACTTTCCCCGGATTACTGCTTAAATGTATTGTAATAGATGGTATTGGTCTTGTTTGCAGGTTCAACGATTTATCGATTATATCTTCTATAATCGGGTGATTTTTATGAGCTCTTGATATTTTACCAAACTCATTCTCTTTTAATTCACGAAATGCAATAGGAAATTCATATCCTCCAAGAATAAAAATTGAGTTATCTGGAGTAGGTTTTAATTTATTTCCGATCCATAATATACATAAGCGCAATAGATCATTATCAAAATCTGATAAAATTTGCTTTGTCTCAAAAGCTGTCTTCTTAAATAGGTTTACAACAGATTGGTCTGTATTTTCGAGAAGAATTTTTCTGTATTCTAACGTTTTAACCGAAATTGGGTCTTTTAGCCTATCCTGTAACTCAGAAAATGCAACATCGTATTCTTCAGGAGTTCTGCAGCTCTGATATATTTCCAATATTTTCTTTTCGAAATCAAATCCGGATTCCAAAGCTCCCAATATTTCATCAGAGCTTCCGAAAAGACCATCAAACAAATTAAGTTTTTCTTGTAATAATTCTAAAACACGCCTATCTGCATGATTTCTTGTATTAAGAAAATTTGCTACTATTACCTGGAGTCTTTGTCCATATCTATGGCACCTGCCAATCCTTTGTTCAATTCTTTGGGGATTCCACGGTAAATCATAATTGATTACTATATTACAAAATTGAAGATTTAAACCCTCTGCACCTGCTTCAGTCGTTAAAAGAATTTCTGTATTGTCTTTAAAATCATTTATTAAAGCCTGTCTCATATTAGCAGAAGAAGACCCAATGCTTGCCGCTTCAGGAAAATCTTTTTTCCATACCTCAAAAACTTTTTTTGATTCTCGTGAATTATTTGATCCATTAAATATTGTGAAAGTTAGTTCCGCTTCCTTTAATATACTTGCTAAGTAAGCCTGAGTACGAGTGGATTCTGTAAAGATAACTGCTTTCTCGGGCCATTTTTTTAATTTTGCCTGATAAAAAAGCTCTTTTAAAGCAAATATAAGTTTTTCACCCTTAGTATTTTCTGAAATTTTTGATGCAAGCATATAATAAGATTCTAATTCCTTAATTTCTGCTTCTATAAATTCATCTGAATATTTTTTATCTATTTTTCTTTTTACTTTACTATTACTATTTTCTATACCCTCTAGTTCAGCCTCTTCAAATTCTTCTTCCAGTCCCTCGTCTAAAATAGATTCTGTATTTATAGATTTGGAATTTAATTGCTCTCTTATCTGCAATTCTTCCTTTAAGTTTTCTATAAGCTTTTTTATTGTAGCTGCAATTGCGAAAGAAGAACTTGCTAATAGTTTCCTATAAACAAGAATCATAAGATTTCTTTGTGTAGAAACAATTGCTGCAACTTCAGGTCTCTGTAAATAGGCAGATACTTTTTCATATAATTCATATTCTTCGTTGGAAGGTGTAAAATCAAAAGTTGTTGAAGTTCTGTCTGTAAATGGAACATATTCTAGAACCTGTTTTCTAAGAGTACGGATTATAATTCCAGTTACAGAGAAACCATCATTATTTTCTTCACCTCTCAATAAATTACGAAGCTCATCAAGACACATTTCAGATTTTTTTGATTGTTGTTTAATAGGTTCCACAAACCGGGTCTTAAAACTGTACAGTGTCCCGAGCAGTTTATCGTCAATAAAACTTGAAATTCCATAAATTTCTTCCAGATTATTTTGTAGTGGTGTAGCAGTGAGCAATACTTTAGGTTTATCTTTTATTACATCTCTTATTTCATATGCCATTTTAGATGCATCTCTTCCACGATAAACTCTACGAAAACGATGAGCTTCATCAATTATTACAACAGCCCATTTCTGTTTTTCTATCAGGCCTAAATGTTTATAAGCAAATTGATAAGAAATAATAAAAATACCATCATAAGTTAAAGGAACTTTCTCACCATTGTTTACTTTTTCTAAAAAAGATAGTCCATCCCAAACTTCTGACTCAAGTCCAAACTTTGTAATCAATTCATCCTGCCATTGTTTTCTCAAAGAAGCTGGGCAAATAATTAATATTTTCTTTTTTCCCTCTGCCCATAATTGAGAAATTATTATCCCAGCTTCAATAGTTTTTCCAAGCCCAACTTCATCGGCAAGAATAGCACCTCTAGACAAGGGACTATTAAATGCATAAAGAGCAGCCTGAATCTGATGGGGATTTAAATCAATAGTTGATTTTGCAAGAACAGATGAAATTCGGCTAAGACTACCGGCCATTTTTTGAGAATTAATTTTTTCTGCTAAGTATCTTTTTAGAAATACTGACATGATAAAAAATATTTCAAATAAATATATTTTATAAGTTAGTGTAATCTTTTATTAATGGTTTTTCTATAAAAAAGTTTTTTTCCCATTCTTTTAACATAATCTTTACCCTGGAGAAATAATATTACCGATTATTATAAAGCTAAAATAATCAGGATAAACAAAAAAAGGGCACCTTATAAATCCGGAAAAAGGTTTACATATCTATTGAAATCGGCGCATTTCTTCCCCGGGATTCTCCCCGTAGTAGGCAGTTACAGCTATTTCATCACGGCAATATTCTATCTTTTTGATGAACTTTTTAACCCAGAGGCTCTTATCAATGCTCTTTTTCT
>JAHILC010000168.1 GCA_018897225.1 Actinomycetota bacterium | reverse complement strand
ATTATAATGTAAAGTTTAATTATATAAGTATTTTATAACTAGATCATAGTTTATGAGTGTTTTTTCCGGATGATCCTGAACAAAATTATGGTAAATACGAGACCTATGATAGATCCACCAAGAGCCAGATAGGCTATGTAATTTTTTCCAAGGTATTCAGCAATATAACCATATATTGGCTGAAATATTATTGAACCTGCAAAGGCAAACGCAATAGTAAAACCGAGTATTGTCCCGGAATTTTCCTTGTCCCTCTTTGCGGAGATAGAAGTGGTCAATGGAAAGATACCAGCAAAAAATACAGCCTGCATGGAGAGTATTACTATTTTTAAATAAATATTTGGAATAAAGCAGAATATAAAAAGGCATATTGTGCCTACCAGGCATCCAGAAAGAAGAATGGTGATTTCCCTGACCCTGGAAATAATCCTTGTTGTAATTATCATCCCTATAATAGAAAAAAACCAGTACAGGGAAAGAATAGCCGAACCATAAGCTACTCTTATACCAAAACTTAGCAAATAGGTAGTCATCCAGGAAGAAAAACCCATCAGGGCGCCAAGGTAGAAAAATAAGACCAGGCTCCCCATGATTACAGCAGGGTCCTTTAACACGGAGAATCGCTTTTTCCCGGACGTATGTGTGTCCCTATTAAAACCCTGCAGATCGTCCTGGATTTTTCTTTTGGGACAGATCCTGTAAAATACAACAATGAATACTGTATATGCCAGGGCAAATATAAAAAAAAGATATCTCGGCAGGAAATCAAAAAAAAGGACCACACTTATTATAAGCGGACCCAGGCAGGCACCAAAATACCATGCAATATCCAGTTTAAGAAATACTCTGGAGATATCTTTTTTAAAAAGCTTTGAAGAGAAAGAATGTATAGTTGTATCAAGAGTGCCAAAACCTACTCTCAAAAGTATTATCACAAATGTAAATATACCGTAATTAAGATAAGTGCCGAATATTATAAAACCAGCTAATAGTAATATCAGGCTAAAAAGAATCAGTTTTTTGATGTCAAATCTGTCAGAAAGGCTGCCGGCGATGAAATTTGATAACAGAGCAGCAATTGATCCAATAAAAAGGGCGATCCCAATTCTATCAAATCCGACCTGGATCTGTTCCGCAATAAGGGGTATCAAAGGATCGATAGTTATAATAGAGAGCCCAAAGAGGATAAAGATAAAATAGAATGTTATCAGTGTCTGTCTTTTAGTTTTTGCGTCCATCCATACTGTCCGATCTGTAACCTTTCATATCGATGACTATGTAGTCAAAGCCTATTGATTTTAATCTTTCTACTATCTTTTTTCAACTTCTGGCCGAAAACCAAATAGACACATGAAGACATTGTAATCTACACCCGAAAAGAGTTAAACTAGCATTTGAAGTTTTGGAAAGCAAAATATTTAGACAGTTCTCAGGTCCAGATTATTTCCCCAAGTGGACTTGCCGATCATGATCCATGATCCAATTAAAAATATTACAAAATACTTTTAAAACTTTCACCAAATAGCTAATATATAAAAATCGACAATTGACTTAATGAATTTAAAAAAAATGAATACACATAAATGGGATGCAAAAGATTATCAGGACAATTCTGCAGTCCAGCAAAAATGGGCTAGGGAGCTTATTACCAAGATAGGACTTAAAGGAAATGAGACAGTTTTAGATATTGGTTGTGGCGAAGGAAAAATAACAGCAGAGATTGCGAAAGAACTAACGGATGGCTTAATAATTGGAGTGGATAACTCAAGAGACATGATTGATTTAGCAAATAAAAACTTTCCCCATGAGACTTATAAAAATGTTTTATTTAAATTATGTGATGCAAAAAAGTTAGATTTTAATAATGAGTTCGACATAATTTTTTCCAATGCTACACTTCACTGGGTTAAAAATCACATACCTGTGGTTAAAGGAATAAAAAAAGCCTTAAAGAAAAATGGAAAAATATTACTTCAAATGGGTGGAAAAGGTAATACCAGGGAAATTATTAAAACAGTTAATTTAATTAAAAACAAATCAGAATGGAAAGAGTATTTTATTAATTTTGAATTTCCTTATAGCTTTTATGGGCCTGACAAATATAGGGTTTTGCTTAATAATACAGGTTTGGAAATTAATTAAATTAATAAATAAAGATATGACCCATAAAGACAAAGATGGATTAAAGGGCTGGATTAGAACAACATGGTTTCCTTATACAAATAGGGTACCCGAAAATTTACGTAATCTATTCATAGAT
>JAHILC010000167.1 GCA_018897225.1 Actinomycetota bacterium | reverse complement strand
TTAGCCCATTAAAGGAAGCAGGACTGGCAAAAGAGGAAATTAGAACCGCTTCAAAAGAGCTTGGTCTTTCTACATGGGATAAACCTGCCGCAGCATGCCTTGCAAGCAGGATACCTTATGGAACTAAAATTACAGAAGACTTACTTCAAAAAATAAGCAGTGCTGAGTCCGTACTTAAAAAACTAGGCTTTAGACAAGTCAGAGTAAGGCACCATGGAAATATTGCAAGGATAGAATTACCAACCCATGATATGCATAAGATTCTGAACAGTAAAATTAAAAATACGGTTTTAAAATCATTAAAAAAGTTAGGTTATATTTATATAACGCTGGATATTGAAGGATATACAACCGGCAGCATGAATAAAACATTAAATTTAAATAAAAAGTAAAGAAATTTTACAAGCAAACTTTATAAATCATTAAAAAAGTCTTAGTTATTATAAAAATAATAAAAAAAAGGAGAAAGAAATGACAGAAATAGACGACAAATTAAGAATCGAAACCTTAGTACTGCATGGGGGACAAATACCGGATCCTACAACTGGAGCAAGAGCAGTGGCAATCTATCAGACAACATCATATCAATTTCATGACAGCGATCATGCAGCAAATCTGTTTGCACTCAAAGAGTTCGGAAATATCTATACCAGGATTATGAATCCAACTTCTGATGTGCTGGAAAAAAGAATTACAGCGCTGGATGGAGGTGTTGGAGCGCTTGCTGTAGCTAGCGGCCAGGCAGCGGAAACTATTTCTATTTTAAATATCGCACAATCAGGTGACGAGATAGTTTCTGCTGATAACCTTTACGGCGGTACTTACAATTTATTTCATTATACTTTTGCAAGGCTTGGCATTAAGGTAATTTTTGTTGAATCTAACAATATTGATGCATTTAAAAAAGCAGTAAATAGCAAGACCAAAGCAATTTATGCAGAATCCATTGGAAATCCAAAGCTTGATATTGCAGACCTTGAAGCTTTATCAAAACTTGCTCATGCTAATGGCATACCGCTGATTTTAGACAATACGGTTTCGCCTTATCTTTTAAAACCTTTCGATTTTGGGGTTGATATCATTGTTTATTCCGCCACAAAATTTATTGGTGGGCATGGAACATCAATAGGTGGTTTAATTGTAGATTCCGGCAAATTTGATTGGACGAATGGAAAATTTCCTCTTATAACAGATCCAGAACCATCTTACCATGGCATGGAATTTGTAAAAGCTCTTGAACCTTTCGGAAATATTGCATACATCATTAAAGCAAGGGTAGTGCTACTAAGAGACCTTGGGCCAGCGCTCTCTCCTTTCAATTCATTTCTGTTCCTCCAGGGTCTTGAAACGCTTCCTTTAAGAATGATAAAGCACAGCGAGAATGCTCTTGAAGTGGCAAGATATCTTGAATCAAATCCACTGGTTAACTGGGTTAATTATCCTGGACTTGACTCAAGCCCTGAGAAAAAAAGAGTAAATAAATATTTATCCAAGGGTGCTGGAGCCATATTAGGTTTTGGAATTAAGGGAGGGGTCGAAGCTGGGAGGAAGTTCATTAATTCACTTGAACTTGTATCGCATCTTGCCAATGTCGGCGATGCTAAGACGTTGGCAATTCATCCTGCAACAACAACTCATCAGCAATTGTCTGAAGAAGAGCAGCTTGCAACGGGTGTAACTCCCGATTTTATTAGATTATCAATAGGAATTGAGCATATTGATGATATTGTTGAAGATATTGAACAGGCTTTAAAAAAATCCCAAAAGTAATATAAGAAGATTTATAAGAAAATTTAAAGCATATGGCTAAAGCAAATATAAGGAGACCAAAATGTCAAAAATTTATGAAGATATAACAAAAACGGTTGGTAATACGCCTCTTGTAAAAATAAATAAATTAAATAAAAACCCTAACACTATACTTGTAAAACTGGAGTCCTTTAATCCTTTCCAAAGTGTGAAAGACAGGATAGGTATTGCCATGATTGAAGCTGCGGAAAAAGAAGGAAAAATTAATAAAGATACGATAATTATTGAACCTACAAGTGGTAATACCGGTATTTCTTTAGCATTTGTTGCAGCAGCAAAAGGCTATAAGTTGATTCTGACAATGCCTGAGACTATGAGTATTGAGCGAAGGCAACTACTAAAAATTCTGGGTGCAGAACTTATACTTACTGATGGGACAAAAGGGATGAGTGGAGCAGTTGCAAAGGCTGACGAATTGGTAGCTGAAACCAAAAACAGTTTCATGCCGCAGCAGTTTAACAACCTGGCAAACCCTGAAATCCACAGAAGAACAACAGCTGCT
>JAHILC010000166.1 GCA_018897225.1 Actinomycetota bacterium | reverse complement strand
TAATGATAGGAATTAAGGCATTTCGAAAGATATGTTTAATAATAACTTGAGAATTGGATATTCCTTTGGCCCGTACAATGGCAATGTAATCTTTTTGGGCAATTTCCAGCATACTGGCTCTGGTGATTCTTGCTATTAAACCTGCACCAGCCAAACCTAAAGAAAAAGCTGGAAGAACCAAGCTCTTAAGGTCTCCATATCCGCTAATAGGAAACCAACCTAGATTAACGGAAAATATAAGCATTAACATAAGACCCAGCCAGAATGTTGGTACAGTTACCCCTAATAAAGCAAGTATCATGCACATATAATCTATAATTGTATTTTGTTTTATCGCCGATACTGCTCCTAAAAGGACTCCTAAAATAAAGCAAATTAATAAGGATGCCACACCTAAAACAATTGTGTTGGGTATTTTTAATAATAAAAGATCGGAAACACTTCGTTGTTCTGTAATAGAAACCCCCAGGTTTCCTTTAAATACATTGGTCAACCATATAATATATTGCTGATAAATCGGTTTATCCAGGCCAAACTCTTTAATTAATCGTTCCCTTGCTTCCGGAGGTGAACCAGGATGAAGTAAATTATCCACCGGATTTCCAGGAACAAGATGGAGAATTAAAAATATAATCATTGAACAAAGGATAAAGACGGGAATCATCATAACTAATCGGCGAACAATATAATTAGTCAAACAAAGTTACCTCCAATTTTGTTAATTTCTGATTAGTTAATAATATATTTATAAATTAATTTTGTTGAAGAATTTTATTTATGCTGGAGGATAAAAACATATTTATACCTCCAGCATAAACTATAACGTAAAAACAAGTATTTTTTAATACTATTTTACATCTACATCTAACAAGAATGCTGGTGTTTCAATCTTCTCAGGCATAATAACATTACTTCTTATCGCCACATTTACCGGGGGTAAGTAAATAGGAGCCCAGGGGAACTGTTTTAATAAATACTTGTGATAGTCAGTAAAGTACTCGACTCTTTCTTCCCAAGTAGCTGCTTTGGTCATTGCTTTATCCATTAATTCATCTGCTTTTTCATCATCCAACATAGCAACATTTGGATAGCCTATTCTCTCGGAATTAAAATACCATTCCAGAATATCGGCATTAGCCCATCCATATAATCTAATTAATAGTTCCTGCTCTCCTTTTTTCAGTTTATCGGAAAAAGTAATGGAGTCATATTGGGTAATCTTTGCGTCAATTCCTAATTTTCGCAGCTGTTCCTGAACAACCTCTGCGACTCTTCGGAATACAGAAGTATTTTCTACCCATAAATTGGTAACAAATTTTTCTCCACCTTTTTCCAGTATTCCATCACCATCAGTATCTTTCCATCCAGCTTCGGCCAGGATCTCTTTTGCTTTATCTAAATTATAACGAATTTTATATTCTTCAGGAACTTTTGATTCTTCTAACTGATCAATTAAGTAAGTATGAGTCACTTTACCCACGTTCATAAATACATGCTCCAAAATCTCTTCCTGATTAATGGCCAGACAAATGGCTTCTCTAACCTTAATATCAGTATAAGGTTCTTTTTGAGTATTCATAGCTAAATAATAAAGTCTAGCACTGGGAATTTCTACAACATCAATATTCTTATCCTCTTTAGTTTTTTCCAAGAAGATGGCTGAAATACCTTCTGCAACATCAACACCACCACTTGTCAGTTCCATAAACACAGTAGCTTCTTCTGCCATCTCTCGAATGATTAGCTTGTCAATCTTTGCTGGACCTTTATTTTCAGATAATTCAGTACCCCACTTATAATCAGGATTTTTCTTGAGAATTACTTGATCATCCATAATCCATTCATCCAGTATAAATGGTCCGGTACCTACAGCATATTTGATGCCAAAATCATCACCATATTTTTCTATAGCTTCTTTGCTGGGGATAGTCATAAAGGTGGAAGATAGATTGAAGAGTAAATTTGGATCAGGATATTCCATATGTAAAGTTACGGTGTAAGGGTCTTCAACGGTGACCGATTTAATTGACTGAACCATGTATTCACTTGGGCTTTCTCTCATCTCTTCAATAAACCATTTAACTACATCGGCATTGAATTCTGAGCCATCATGAAATTTAACTCCCTTTTTAAGTTTAAACGTCCAGGTCATGGCATCATTGCCCATTTCCCATGAAGAAGCCAGAGAAGGATAATACTTCTCATCAATACTCTTCTCAACCAAGCCTTCGTAAATAACGTTAATTGCAGTTGTTCCCCATTTTATTTTAAGAGGATTCAGGGTGGCTACTCCTTTAGCAGCAGGGTCAACAACTAATACCAATTTTTTTTCTGATAAAGCAATGGCAAATGTTCCAGCCAATACGACCAGAAATGTAACCAAAAATAAACAAATAGTTATTTTTTTCATTTTAAATCTTTACCTCCTGTTATTTTTTTTAACTTTAATTAAAATACTTACTTTATTACCAAATTACCAATCTTTTATTTCACATCACCTCCAATTTTCCATCGTTTTTACTGAGTACAACTGCCTAGATAAAAATTTTTTTATGAAATATTTAAACATGATACAATATTTAATTGTACTTAATTTTTCTTTATTTCTTATTATGACTTTTTGAATTCTTGTATTCACGACACTTATCTACAAAAGCCTTAAATATCTTAATAAATATTGGATAATCATTAAACATCATTTCCGGATGAAACTGTAATCCTAAAGCAAAATTTAAAACCGTGCTTTCAATTGTTTCAGTTATTCCATTCTTTGCCCAGGCAGATGCTTTAAAATTTTTTCCGGGTTCTACACAAAATTGATTATGAAAACTATTTACATTTATTTCTTTAACTCCCAATATTTTTTGCAATTGACTGCCTTCTTCTAAATTGATCATATGGGTAGGAAAATTTCCGCTACTCTCTTGTCGATGTAAAACTCCTCCCGTATCTATCTCATCCAAAAATTTATCATTCAATTTTCCTCCAGCTATCTCGCAAATCATCTGCATACCCCGGCACATTCCCATTAAAGGCATATTCCTTTTTAAGGCTGCCTCTATAAGATATCTATCAGCAATATACCGTCTCTCGTTTTGTCCTCGTAAAGTTCTTGGTTTTTCTTTTACTTCAATCCTATCGTCCTTATCAGAGCTTCCGCAACCTCCAGTCATTATCAATCCATTGATGATATTTAGAATTTTTTCTGATAAACTTTCACTAATAAATGAAGGAATAATAAAAGGTATTCCTCCGCACTTTATAATTGGTTCTATATAATTTCTGCTTACTCGATAATATGGAGTTTCATCTGTGCCTATTTTCCCTAAATTGCAAAAACAGCTAATTCCAATTACTGGGTCCATTAATATTTACCTCTTCCCTTATTCATATGTTATGATATGATAAATCACTTGATGATTTTTCAATATTTTCATTATTAAAGAAGGTATATTTTTCCTACTTTTACAAAACAACAAGTTTAAAAAAGGACATCCTGTTTCCTTAAGTACTCCTTACCTTTTTATGAGTATATATCAGGAAATAAAAGTTTTAATATCATTCTACTGTTTTATATTGATTTTTTAGATTGTATATATTAATATCTTTTATGTTAATATTATAAAAAAATATATCTTTAGATTAAATTGTATTCAGTATACCGTATACTTGATATTACTATATTAATTATACTACATAAAATTAAAAAATCCTTCTTTTTTTAAAAAAAATTTTAATTTTTTTTTAATATTTATAGAAATTAACCAATAAAAAAATTCTCAAGAAAGATTTTTGCCTATTTAAATAAGATATACGGGGCTATGAGGGGGTTAAAAAACTTGTAATTTGGACAATTCAATAATATCTAAGTTTCATTAAATTTTCTTACTATATGCCAGGATTTTACAGGTTTAGCCATCTTTATTCTGATAATTTGTTTAGCATGGGGGGCAATTTCTATCTCTTCCCCTTCTTTATCCCACATTTTCTCGATTTTCTGGGTGAAAAAATCATCATCCGGACCAAATATTTCAATTTCATCTCCTACAAATATCCTGTTTTTCTGTTCTATGGTAGCTATCT
>JAHILC010000016.1 GCA_018897225.1 Actinomycetota bacterium | reverse complement strand
GGCAATAACAAATCAGAAAGCGAAATGAAGTTCGGCCTTGAAAACAAGGTAAATATTTACATAGTTGATAACTTTACAGAATTGGATAAGCTTGATGAGTTCTGCGGCCAGAAAGGAATAACGCAGAAAATAATGCTGAGGATAGCTCCTGGAATTAAAGCACATACTCACAAGTATATACAAACAGGCGGAGTTGATTCAAAATTTGGTTTTGGAATATATAAAGATATAGCGGTTGAAGCAGTTAAAAAAACTCTGGAAAAGAAAAATCTTGAGCTGATTGGCTTGCATGCTCACATAGGCTCGCAGATTTTTAATATAGAAGTCTATGAAAAATTGATAGACGTAATGCTTGATTTTATGAGTAATTTGAATAAAGATTTTGGGATTAATCTTGCCCAGCTAAATATCGGTGGTGGGCTTGGAATAAAATACACGGTTGAAGATGATCCTGCCACCATAGAAGATTTATCAAGGACTGTATACCAGTCAGTAAAAAAATATAGCCAGAAGTACGGAGTAAAATTAGAAAAAATATATCTTGAGCCTGGAAGATCAATCGTTGGAAATGCCGGTGTTACTTTATACGAAGTCGGAAATATCAAGGAAATTCCAGAAGTTAAAAACTTTATTTCAATAGATGGCGGGATGTCTGACAATATAAGGCCAATGCTGTATCAGGCTAAATATAATGCTTTTATAGCCAGCAGGGCTTCCTATATTGGTAAGGTCGAAGATGGGGACATTGCTTCAAATGCAGGGACTATTTTCAGTGAAAATGACCCGGACGTTCCGGATAAAAAGAAATACACAATTGTTGGCAAGCACTGTGAAAGTGGTGATGTAATTATCGAGGACATCGTTATGCCTGGCGTAAAAGCAGGTGACCTGCTTCTGGTTTCTTCTACAGGCGCATACTGCTATTCAATGTCCAGCAACTATAACAGCCAGCCAAGAAGCGCCGTTGTTGCTGTGGAAGATGGTAAAAGCTGGCTGTGGGTTGAAAGACAGAGTTATGAAGATTTGATAATTAAGGATAGGAAATTATATGAATAAGTCATTAATTGAAAGTATGGATATAAATATTGGGCTTATAGGCCTTGGCTATGTTGGAACAGGTGTTTTTAATCTCATACAGCATCAGAAGGAGTATATTTCAAAAAAGATAGGAAAGGATCTTAAAATAGTTGCCGTTGCTGAGAAAAATATTGGAGCAAAAAAAGACTATCTAAAAAAATATAAGGATATAAAGTTTACAGAAAATGCTTACGAGCTCATAAACGATGAGAACATTGATATTATTGTTGAGCTCATTGGCGGCCTTGATCCAGCGTATGAATTTATTATCAGCTCTCTTAAAAATGGAAAATATGTAGTAACCGCCAATAAGGATTTGATGGCTGTCAGGGGCGGAAATATCTTTGAAGAAGCAGAGAAAAATAATGTTGACATACTATTTGAAGCAAGTGTCGGAGGCGGGATACCAATAATCGGGCCATTAAAAACATCTCTTGCATGCAATAACATTACAAAAATTGTAGGTATTGTTAACGGGACTACCAATTTCATACTTACAAAAATGAAGGATGCCAGTCTCAGTTTTGAAAAAGCGCTTAAAATGGCACAGGACCTTGGCTATGCCGAAGCAAATCCAGCCTCTGATATAGAAGGTAAAGATAGCGCAAACAAACTTGCAATCCTTGCTTCCATTGCATTTAACAGCAGGGTTCATTACGACGATGTTTACAGGGAAGGCATAGGCAAAATAACAAGTTTTGACATACAGTATGCGGATGAAATCGGATATGCTATCAAGCTTCTTGCAATCGGCAGTGAAGAAAATGGAAGGATCAACGTAAGAGTTCATCCCTCGTTGATTCCCAAAAGTCATATACTCGCCTCAATAAAAGACACTTATAATGCAGTATATTTTTACGGGAACTATGTTGGTGAAATTATGAGCTTTGGAAAAGGTGCGGGGGACAAGCCTACAGCCAGCTCTGTTGTCGGCGACATCATAAGTATTGCAAGAAATTATGACAGGAATCATAAGAAAAAAATATTTGGTTGTACCTGTTTTACAAGCAAGCCAATAATGCCTTTCATCCAAACAACCAATAAGTTTTATATGCTTATTGATGTAATTGACAAGCCTGGTGTTCTTGCAAAAATCGCAAAAGTATTTGGAGACTATCAGGTTTCTATTCAGTCTATGATACAGAAGCAGATAGAGACATGCGATAATGCAAGATTGATTTTTATTACACACAATACCATTAATAAAAATCTGAATGAATCAATAGAAAAAATAAAGAAATTAGATGTAGTAAGTGAAATATTAAATATTATAAGAGTCGAAGACCTCGAGAAGCCGAATTAGTTGGGTTTACTAAAAAGGGCAATTTTACTGGCATGGAAAATCTTTATTACAAAAGCACGAGAAGTGAAAAAGAGAGAATTCTTTCTTGCCAAGCCATTGTAAATGGAATTGCAGGCGATGGCGGTCTTTATGTGCCAGAATCATTGCCGGCAATTGACCTACCGTTTGTAAAGCTTTTAAAAATGTCTTTTAATGAGCTTGCTTACTTTATAATAAGAAAATTCCTGACAGATTTTACCGAAGATGAATTAAGTTTTTGCATCGAAAAGGCATACGATGAAAAATTTGATACTCCTGAAATTGCCCCGCTTGTAAAAAAAGATGATGTTTTCTTCCTTGAGCTTTACCATGGAGCGACAGCAGCATTTAAGGATATGGCATTGTCTATCCTGCCATATCTTCTAACCGCTGCGGTTAAAAAAATAGGAATTGAGAAAGAAATTGTAATACTTACTGCAACAAGTGGAGATACCGGGAAAGCTGCGCTTGAAAGCTTTTCCAATGTTAAGGGTACAAAAATAATAGTTTTTTATCCAAATAAGGGAGTGAGCCTTATTCAGGAAAGGCAGATGGTAACGCAGGCCGGTAAAAATACTTTTGTAGTCGCTATTGAAGGTAATTTTGATGATGCGCAGACAGGTGTTAAAAATATTTTCAATAACAAGGCTTTTAACAAGCTTATAAATAAGAATAATTACATGTTTTCTTCGGCAAATTCAATAAATATCGGAAGACTCATACCCCAGATAGTCTATTACATATACTCATATCTTAGGATGATCGAAATGGGCGAAGTCCGGGAGGAACAGAAAATTAATATAACAGTTCCAACAGGAAACTTCGGAAATATCCTGGCTTCTTATTATTCAAGGGGAATGGGCCTGCCTGTAAACAAGTTTATCTGTGCTTCAAATGAAAATAATGTCCTGTATGATTTTATAACGACTGGTGTTTATGACAGGATGAGGCAGTTAAAGTTGACCTTGTCACCTTCAATGGATATTTTGATATCAAGCAATCTTGAAAGACTTATTTATGACATTTGTGATAAAGATTCTTTGCAGCTTGTTAAATTTATAAAAAATCTTGAAAATACCGGAACTTTTAAAATTACTGAAGGCATGAGGTCGAAACTGATGGATTTCTGGAGCGATTTTGCTACAGATGAGCAGACGATTGAATCTATCAGAGATGTTTATCAAAACCATGGCTACCTGATAGATACCCATACCGCAGTGGCTTATTTTGTTTATAAGAAATACCTTGTAAAAACGCAGGATAAGACAAAAACAATCCTGGCATCCACGGCAAGCCCATTCAAATTTCCGCATAGTGTCATGAGAGCAATACAGGGAGAGGATTTTAAAAATAATCTGGATGAATTTCAACTTCTGAACAGGCTTTCAACTTTAACGGGATTACCAGTCCCGAAGCCGCTGAAAGATATTGGAAATAAGAAGATAATCCACAACAGATTCTGCAAGAAAGAAGAAATGAAAGATGTTGTTGCGGGGATATTAAAAGTATAAACGCGAGAGCAAGAGCATAGACAATAGGCATAGTGAAGTAAAATGGAAAAGAAGAAATATATAGTGATTTTAATTGACGGGGCAGCAGATTATAAAATTGCAGAACTTGGAGACAAAACTCCCCTGCAGGCTGCAAAAAAACCTGCCATAGATTATCTTGCAATGCACGGCAAAGTAGGAATGGTAAAGACAATTCCTGACGGGATGTCTCCTGGAAGCGACACTGCAAACCTATCCATATTTGGCTATGATCCCAGGGTTTATTATAGCGGCAGGTCCTCGCTTGAGGCTGTCAGCATGGGCATAAAACTTTCAGACAATGATATTACTTTCAGGTGTAATTTGGTTACATTGTCTGAGGCAAAAAACTATAGCGACAGGATAATGGTTGATTACAGCGCGGGTGAAATAACAACGGAAGAATCCCGCATGCTTATTAAAGACCTGGCAAGGTTGCTGGACACTGAAGAAATCAAATTTTATCCCGGTGTAAGCTACAGGAATTTGATTGTGTGGAAGGGCGGGCCCGATGAATTCGAATTAACTCCACCTCACGACATATCAGGCAGAAGAATTGGAGAATACCTGCCGGGTG
>JAHILC010000165.1 GCA_018897225.1 Actinomycetota bacterium | reverse complement strand
TATTTCTTTTAGTTTTATTTCATTTTCTTCGTTTGCCGCATTTTCATATTCCCATTTCTTATTTAATTCATTTAATTCTGAAATAAAAAGAGATAACTCTTCACACTTTAGATTACTGTGTACTTCAGAATATTGCTGGGCTTTTTTGGATTCTATTTCCAGTGGGTCAAGAGTCCTTTTAACTTCATGCATTAAATCGTCTATTCTTTCTTGGTCACCGGATACTTTTAATAGTTTACTTTTAGATTTGTCCCTTCTAATTTTATGTTTGGCTACGCCTATCAACTCATCTATAATTATTTTTCTATCTGAAGGTTTTAAAACTGCTATATCATTTACCTGACCCTGGTTGATTATTGTATAGAACCCTTTTCCAATGCCTTGATCAGCAGTGAGATCCTGAATATCTATGAGTCTGCAAGGAGATGAGTTTACGAAGTATTCACTTCCACCCTTTGCAAATACTCTTCTTGTAATTTTAACTTCTTTAAAGTCAAGATTTAAAAAATTATCAGAATTATCAAAAAAAAGAGATACTTCTGCAATTGCAAGTTCTTCTTTTTTATTTTTGAATATAACATCTTCCATTGAGTTTCCGCGAAGAGATTTTACTCGCTGTTCTCCAAGAACCCATGAAATAGCATCAGCAACATTACTCTTGCCGCTGCCATTCGGACCAACAATTACACTGATCCCTGGTTCAAAAATTAATTGGCTCTTATTTGCAAAGGATTTAAAACCCCTGAGGGTGATGTTTTTCAAAAACAATGTTTTACCTACTCAATAGTATATTTCTATATCTTTAAATCATACAGTGTCTTTAACGCATTTTTAGCAGATTCCTGCTCTGAATCTTTTTTGCTTTTTCCTGAACCTTTACCAATAATTTTATCATCTAAAAAAGCTATTGAATAAAAAATTTTATTATGGTCAGGTCCTTCTGATTTTTCAATATTATATTTTACTAACTTATTGTAGTCTGCCTGAATTATTTCTTGAAGGTAAGTCTTATAGTCTGATATTTTTGGGTTATCAGTCTTTTCTTCAATACTGTCTTCAAACTTACCTAAAAACCATTGGCTTGCAAAATTTATTCCTTTGTCAATATAAAGAGCGCCTATAAAAGCTTCCAGACTGTCAGCAAGAATTGATTCTTTTCCTCTTCCTTTGGAAGACTCCTCATTTTCACTCAGAAGTATTTGCCTGTCAAGCCTGATCTTTTTTGCTATATCTCCTAAGTTCTTTCCGCTTATCAATAATGACCTTATTTTTGCAAGTCTTCCTTCAGGGAAATAACCAAAATTTTTATATAAATAACTGGTTATTATAAAGGACAGAACGCTGTCACCTAAAAATTCCAGTTGTTCATTTCCTCTTGATTTTATGTTGATTTCTCTTGCGAAGGATCTATGGGTTAGGCTTTCAATATATATTTTCAAGTCGCCTGGATCAATTCCAAGACCAATAAGCCAGTTCTTAACTTTTTTTCTTAGTAAGCCTTCTTCCATTAGTTATCATTATACTTATGAATTAAATTATATATTTTTTATAAATACTTTAAAAAATATAAATAAAGGTTTGATTATTTACTTGTGTGAGAATTGATATAGTCTAATGCGTCTTTGACTGATATTATTTTTTCAGCCTCTACATCACTAATTTCAATACCGAATTTATCTTCAAAAGACATTATTAATTCTACGAGATCTAGTGAATCTGCCCCTAAGTCATCAACAAACTTGCTTTCTGCTTTTACATCTTCTATTTTTACTCCAAGTACATCTACAAGTATTTCTTTAAGCTTGTCAAAATTTTCCACATTTCCTCCTTGTTTTTATTAGACTTTATTTATCTCACTTTTTATTTTATCGACAACGTCAATTTTTAAATTCCCGTAAGCAACTCTCATAGCGCTGCTTATCGCTTTTGCTTTTGAGCTGCCATGCGAAATTATAGAAATTCCATTTACTCCTAATAGTAAGGCTCCCCCATGTTCTTCATAGTCAAATTTCTTCTTCAATGCTTTAAAGCGCCCCTTTAGAATAGAAGCCACAAGTTTTGTTAATAGATTATATGTTAAAATACTTTTTATTTCACCAAAAAATAATTTTGCAATACCTTCTATTGATTTCAGTAAAACATTTCCAACAAAACCATCGCATACAACAACATCTGTGCTTCCCTCGAATATATCTCTACCCTCAACATTACCAATAAAATTAATATTTGATTCGCTGAGTAATTTGAAAGCTTCAACTAAAATTTCGCTTCCCTTTTTTTCTTCAGTTCCAACGTTCAACAAGCCAATCTTTGGATTTTCAATATCAAGAATATTTTGGCTGTAAATTTTGCCCATGAGAGCAAATTGCTTTAAATATAGAGGCTTAACTTCTACATTTGCTCCAGCATCAATTAATATAAATTTACTGTTTGCAAGCGGAATTACAACAGCAATTGCCGGACGCATAATTCCTTCTATTTTTCTCATGTTAAAAAGAGAGCAAGCCATTACAGCGCCAGTATTTCCAGCAGATAAAAAAGCGCTTCCTTCTTTTTTTGCTGCAAGCTGGGTGCCCAAATAGATTGAAGAGTCTTTCTTATGCTTGATTACATCCGAAGGATGGTCGTCCATAGCAACTTCACTGGAACAGTTCATTATCTCAATGCTGCTTATATCAAGATTATTACGTGACGCAGAATTTTTAATTATTTCTTTATTACCTGCAAGAACCAGATTTATATTAAGATTTCTGCTTTCCTGGACAGCGCCTTTTAGAATTTCATCCGCAGCAAAATCGCCTCCCATAGCATCTACTATTATGGTATATTTTTGCTGGTTTTTTTCCAATATAGTATTAACCTTTTAAAACTGCTTTTAACTCTTTGTAAGTTTTATTCCTGTATTCTAATTCTTACATCTCCCGCGATCGAACCTTTTCCTTCTTCTTTCACAAATAATGGATTTATATCCATTTCTATTATATCAGGAAAATCAGTAACAAGCTGAGAAATTTTTAGCAGCGCTTCAACTATACTTTCTATATCCGAGGGTTTTTCTCCCCTTACTCCTTTGAGTAATTTAATAGTCTTTATTTCCTCGATCATTTCTCTAGCATCTGTTTGGGAAATTGGAGCAATTCTGAACGATACATCTTTGAGTATTTCAACATAAATACCACCAAGCCCAAACATTATCATAGGACCAAATTGAGAGTCTTTGTTAATACCGATAATTGTTTCTTTTTTGGATTCAATCATTTCCTGGATTGAAATTCCGTTTATTCTTGCAGATGGCATATATTTTTTAACATTAGATATTATGCCCTCAAAACTTTCTTCAAGCTCTTTATAATTCTTTATACCAATCTTTATGCCGCCGACATCAGTCTTATGCAGGATATCAGGAGAGTCAATCTTTAAAACAACTGGATACCCTGTCAATTTAACCACTTCTCTTGCTTCTTTTAAATCTCTTGCAACTTTTGCTATCGGTACCCTTATGCCATAAGCTTCTAGAATTCCGCGTGATTCCATTTCCCCTAATTCCAGCCTGCCTTCCCTTATGGATTTTTCAAAAATACTTTTAACCTTATCTTTATCTGATTTAAATATTTTTTTCGAATCCTCTTTTTTAGCCATCCAGCTTTCCTGCTCAATCATAACACGAAGCGCTTGAACAGCTTCTTCTGGAATAGTAAAATTAGGGATACCATTTTTATTTAGATAATCCACTCCTTCTTTTACTTCTGAACCACCCATAAAACTCGTGATAACTGGTATTTCTCTACCAGATTCTTTAATTGCATTAACAAGAGCTTTTGCGGTGTCTAGTTCCTGTGTCATTGCCTGTGGTGTGAGAATTACAATAATTGCATTAACATTTTTATCTTTTAATATTATTTCAAAAGTTTTTCCATACCTGTCAGCAAGTGCGTCGCCAAGGACATCAACTGGATTATAAAAATTTGCTGCAGGAGGTAGGATGGATTTTAAAATTTCAACAGTTTGAATATCAATCTTCGCAAGTTGCATTTTATTTTCTTCACAGGCATCGCTAGCCATGATTCCAGGTCCACCCGCATTAGTGATTATTACAATCTTATCACCCTTTGGTAGTGGTTGATGCGCAAAAGCAATCGCAAAATTAAATAAGTCTTTTATTGTTTTTGCCCTTATTACACCAGTTTGTTTAAAAGCTGCGTCGTATGCTCTTGATGATCCTGCAAGAGTTCCTGTATGAGACGATACTGCTCTCGCTCCTGCATTAGTATTTCCGGATTTAACAATTATGATTGGTTTCTTTTTTGTTACTTTATTGCAAACTCTCATAAATTCATTACCATTTGTTACACCTTCGAGATAAGCAGTTATGACTTTAGTTTTTTTATCATCAAGCCAATCTTCAAAAAGATTAATTTCACTTATATCTGCCTTATTTCCCAGAGATACAAATTTAGAAAGGCCAATGCCGTTTGTCTTTGCCCAGTCAAGAACTGCTGTTCCCAGCGCTCCTGATTGTGATATGAAACCAATAACACCTTTATCAGGAATACTTGGCGAGAAAGAACCATTTATAGGACAATTGAAGTCAATCATTCCCAAACAGTTTGGACCGAGAATCCTTATACCAAATTCCTTTGCTTTTTCTATCAATTGCTTTTCAAGTAAAGCGCCTTCTATACCAGTTTCTTTAAATCCTGCAGAAATAATTATTGCAAATTTTGTTTGTTTCTTTGAACAATCCTCTAAAGCTTGCAGAATAAATTTATTCGGTATAGCCATTATTGCAAGATCAATATTTTCTTCAACATCAAGAAGTGATTTATAGCATTTTTTCCCATGAATTTCATTAGCATTTGGATTGATTAAGAAAAATTTTCCAGGATACCCTGAATTCAAAATATTATGCACTATTGTATGTCCCACTTTAGTTTCTTCTCTTGCTGCGCCAATAACAGCAACTGATTTTGGACAAAAAAAATCGGCAAATTTCACAAACTCCCCCTGTCTCTTAATAAATCAATGAGTATTACCCAGATGTTTTGGTTTTTGCTGTTTCTTTTCTTTTTCCTTTAGATTTTTCTTTACTTACTATTTTTATAATCTCTTTGTTATCATAATAGCCACAATTTTCACACACTCTATGAGCAATTTTTTTGCTATGACACCTTGAACATTCGACTATACTTGCTATTTTTAATTTATCATGTGTCCTTCTCATATCTCTTTTTGATTTTGACTTTTTATTTTTTGGTACAGCCACTAACATTCCCTCCTAATAAACAATATGTTACAAACTTGTTATACTGCGACAAACAATTTAATATATCATATAAAAATAATTAATCAATAAAATGTTATTATTTATTTTTTGGTAGTAAAAGATGATCTAAACTGTTCTCTTCCCTTTTCTATTGCCGATAATATTTTATAAAGTACAGCTTCCAAACTTGCCATTTTTTCATCTGCGTAGTCTTCGGCATCAAGCCTTACCGTCCTTGCTTTAGCTTCAGAAATTGACATCACTTCTTCAGATCTCTTCAAAGCGCTTTTTATTATTTCACTTTCATTTAGTAGAGCGTCTGCTTTTTCTTCGGCTTCTTTAATTATGCGCGATGATTGTCTTTTTGCTTCTTCCAGCATGCTTTCTCTTTCTTTTACAATCCACCTGGCCTGTTTGAATTCCTCGGGCAGTACGTTTCTCAATTCATCCAATATATCGTAAATTTCGTTTTCATTAACTATAAAATTAGATGAAAATGGTATTTTCTTGCCCTTGCTGACAATTTCTTCCAATTTATCGATAAGCTCTAATGCATCCATGATACTCTCCGTATTATTTTATTTTATTATTTAAATAATTTATTTTTTTTAAAGCTTTTAATTATATCCTGTTCTATTTCTTCCGGTACCAGTCCTGTTATGCATCCGTTAAAACTTGCAACTTCCTTAACCACACTTGAACTAAGATAAGCGTATTTCGGATTTGTTACAAAAAACATAGTTTCAATTTCAGGGTTTAATTTTTTATTTATTTGTGCCATTTGAAACTCATATTCAAAATCTGAAATGGCTCTTAAGCCTTTAACTATTACTCCAGCTTTTTCTTTCTTAGCAACATCAATAAGTAGTCCTTCAAAGGAAATAATCCTGATATTTTTAACATCTTTAAATATCCTTTTTACAAAATCGAGCCTTTGTTTTAATGTATACGTTGGCTTTTTCCTGTTATTTTTTGAAACTGCAACTATAACCTGGTCAAATACTTGTGCGCATCTTATAATTACATCTTTATGGCCTTCGGTTACCGGGTCATAAGTACCGGGGCATAATGCGATTTTTTCCATATTTTCTCTTTTTTATAAAAACTTAAATAATATTTTTTATACCGGCGCCAAATATAAAACTTTTTTATCACCAAAAAATGATTCTTTTATAATCCTTAAATTGCTTATTTCTTTGCTGACATCTCTTTTAAAAAAGAATTCATAAATTATTACAGTATTTTTATCAGTTATGTTCTTTTCAGAAAAGATGCCGCATATCTCACTTATAACTCTGCTTTCAATTTTATAAGGGGGATCAATAAATATGAAATCCCATATGATGGATTTGTTTTTCTTTAAGAAATCTACAGCATCACTTTTTATTATTTTGCGGCTTCTTTCTAAATTTTTTAATAGACCCAGATTTTTCCTTATTAAATTTATGGATTTAAAGCTATTATCTACAAAGTAAGCAAACTGGCATCCCCTGCTTAATGCTTCTATTCCCAATGAACCTGAACCTGAAAACAAGTCAAGGACTTTACTGTTGATTATCGTTTCTCCTAACACGTTAAATATGCTTTCCTTAACTCTATCCTGTGTTGGTCGAATATCATAATCTTGGGGTATTTTAAGCTTTTTTCCTTTAAACTCGCCAGCAATAATTCTTATATAGCATCACCGGTACTTAAATTATTCAATTGAAAAAATATACGGATATAAAGGCTGTCCGCCTTTATGAAATTCTATCTCAATCTTTGGAAAGTAATTTTTTAAAAGAGATCCCAATTCTTTGTTTTCATCAGTAGAAATACCTTCACCATAATAAAAAGTTAGAATCTCTTCGCTTCCATCAACCATTTCTCTTGCAAGTTCAATCACCGCATCAATTAGTGTGTCTGATACTACTTTAACTTTGCCATTGCTAAGACCAATAAAAGCGCCTTTTTTAATCTCACCTACAAATAAATTTGCATCTCTTACAGCATTAGTAATTTCACCTGTTTTGATATTGTTTATGGTTTTTTCCATGTTGTTTACGTTTTCTTCCAAAGTCAAATCACTATTATAGATTAAAGCAGCAGATATCCCCTGGGGTATTGAAATTGTTGGAATAACCGTAACGCTTTTTTTAACAATTTTTTTAGCTTGATTAGCTGTAAGTATTATATTCTTATTATTTGGAAATAAAATTATTTTTTCACTTTCAAGTTTGTTGATTGCTTTAACTATTTCATAAGTTGACGGGTTCATGCTTTGCCCGCCCTTTATAACAATATCAACACCAACACTCTTGAATATTTCTTCAAATCCATCCCCGTTTGCAATTGCTATAAGTCCTACATCTTTTACCGGTGCTCCAACAATTTGCGCATCTTCAGGAACCATAGCTT
>JAHILC010000164.1 GCA_018897225.1 Actinomycetota bacterium | reverse complement strand
TGGCAAAGATTTCTCGTCTGGATGCATCGGTACCCTGGTATCAAGGCTATTGTAAGTCCATAAAATATCTTTAGCAAAATAACCCTGGTCTGCAAGAACTGCATAAAGTGCAAGACACTTGTGGCCAGCCGAAAGTATAAATCTATCTCTGTCTGCCCATTTGGGATTGCCAGGATCATGCTTTAATATCTTATTATAAAGTACAGTCATTATATCCAGGCTCGAAAATGCACCCCCGATATGGCCTTCACCTTTTCTCATCATCTTTAAAATATTTTCCCTGCATTTGTAAGATTTATTGATTAATACCTTTATTTCATCCTTATATAGTTTTGACATTTATGCTCCTATTGCCATGTTTACCATTTTGATAAAATAATCGTAATTTAATGCTGCTCTTCCTATAAAAATACCATTGTTGTTATCAAGTTTTAAAATTTCAAAAGCACTCTTTGGATTTACACTGCCGCCGTAAATAATTAATTGATTTTTACCGGTATTTTTTCCATATTCCAAGTCCAGAAAATCCCTTATAAAAACTAAAGAATCATGGATATATTCAACCGAGGCTGACTTATCTGCGCCTATCGCCCAAACGGGCTCATATGCAAGAATTATATTATTTACTTCTTCCGCTTTTACATCCTTGAAATAGCCCCTAATCTGTTTTTTAAGAAAATCATTTACTTCATCTTTACCAGGATGCTCTTTCTCCTCTCCAATGCAAAGGATGGGTTTCAGGTCATTTCGAAGACACCCAATGATTTTTTTATTTATCATCGCTTCGTCTTCTTTTAGGATGTTTAACCTCTCAGGGTGACCAAGCTCAACATAAGTACAGCCTATTTTTCTTAAATGCATAGGGCTTACTTCCCCGGTATATGCTCCTTCATCTGCCCAGAAACAATTCTGCGCTCCAAATTTTAATTTTGAGCCTGAAAGCAGCTTGGAAAAGGTATATAGCGAAAGAAATGTAGGTAGGACAAAAACATCAATACCCTTTAGTCTTTCTGCATGTTCCTTGATAAATATATCGAGTTCTTTTGCATATTCTATACTTTCCTCAACAGTTTTGTTCATTTTAAATGCCGCGCCAACAAGAATTTTTTTCACTGAAACATAACCCTTTCATTTTTAAAAAACGTAAGTTTTGGCCAAAGATGCCATACGCAAATTATTGCATGATTGCACTTATTGTTCAATTTATTAATTAAATTATCCTGTCATATTCAGCTAAAAGTCCTTAATCCGGTATTTTATCAGTAATGTTATTTTTCTTAAACCATAAAATAATAGATGCTTCCATAATACATAGATAAGGAATTAATATCGGGTGTAATATAAAGTTAAAATATGGTATTATCTTTAACGATGTCAAGGTTAAGAAGAAAAAATAAACAAAGTAAAGTCGGCTTAAGAATACTGGTTGTATTTATCGTAATATTTCTGCTGACTACAATTATTTCCATGCTCTTGCTTAATGGGATTTTACTTGCGGCAACATCCATTGTTGCAGGTTTTGTAAAAGATCTTCCAAACATTGAAGAATTCGCTCCCGGCGAGAGCGCTCTTACCTCAAAAATATTTGCTGCTGATGGGACAATAATTGCAACATTTCATGGTGAAGAAAACAGGGAACTTGTAACGCTTGAGCAAATTCCAAAAAATCTCACCAATGCAGTTCTTGCAATAGAAGACGAGAGATTTTACAAACATATTGGATTTGACCCAGAGGGTATCATGCGAGCTTTTTTAATAAACTTAAAATCAGGTGAGGTTGAGGAAGGTGCAAGTACCATAACCCAGCAGGTAATTAGAAATCTATACATTCCCGAGGAAAAGACTGTTATAACTTACGACAGGAAAATAAGAGAGGCAGCTCTTGCATACCAGCTGGAAAAATATTATACAAAGGGTGAAATACTTGAGATTTACCTCAATACTTCCTATTTTGGGGAAGGTGCATATGGTGTTCAGGCTGCATCTAAAATTTATTTTAATAAAGATGTGGAATATCTCAATCTTGCAGAATGTGCGACTCTGGCAGGAATCATACAAGCGCCGAATTATCTCTCCCCTTATTTTAATGAGAAAGATTCGCTTGCAAGAAGAAATATAGTACTGGCAAAAATGCTTGAATTGAACTTCATAGATGAAGAGCAGTTTACTGATACTATAAAGCAGCCAATAATTACCCAGCGCCCATTCCAGGAAACTCCAAAAGGATTTGCCCTCTATTTTGTTGAATACGTAAAGCAAATACTTATTGAGAAATACGGAGTAAATAAGGTTTTTACAGGTGGTTTCAACATCTATACAACTCTTGAACCAGATATGCAAGTTGCGGCAGAGGACGCAATAAAGCAGATCCTCTTCGACCCAGAAGATCCATCCGCCGCCCTGGTTGCCATGGATCCTAAAAATGGCTTCATTAAAGCTATGGTTGGAGGCAAGGATTTTGCAGATATGAAATTCAATCTTGCAACTCAGGCAAAAAGGCAGACGGGCTCTACATTTAAAGTTTTTGCACTTCTTGCCGCTCTTGAACAGGGTGTAAGCCCAAATATGACTTTCAACCCTAATGGCACAATTATTTACGATATTGCCGGAAGCGAACCTTGGGAAGTTTCAAACTACGGGAACGAGTCTTTTGATACAAATGAAATATCAGTAATTGATGCAACAGTCAGGTCCATAAATGTAGTATATGCACAGCTTATTATGAGAGTCGGCGGCTATGCAGTTTCAAAGATTGCGAATGATATGGGAATACAGACACCGCTTGAGGGCTTTCCAGCCATAGGACTTGGTGGCCTTACAACAGGAGTATCGCCGCTCGAAGTATGCACAGCATTCAATACCATAGCAAATTATGGCGTAAGACACGACCCTGTTGCAATACTGAAAATCACCGATAAGGATGGAAAAATACTTGAAGAATACAAGGAGGAAAGCAAGCAGGTTTTAACTCCTATAAACGCTTACAGGGCAATAGAAATAATGCAGCAGGTTGTTCAACGAGGTACTGGAACCAGGGCTCGCTTGGAAGACAGGCAAGCTGCAGGTAAGACGGGGACTACACAGGAAACCGAGAATGTGTGGTTTACCGGGTTTACAACAAATTTGGCTGCATGTGTATGGATAGGATATCCTGAAGTAAATAGAAAAATTGACACAATTCGTGGCTTGAAAGTTCAGGGCGGAACATATCCTGCAATGATATGGAAACTCTTTATGGAACAAGCTGTAAGAGATCTTCCAATTGAAACTTTTACCAGGCCTAAAGATGATATGATTAGCGTCCAGGTTACAACTAATCCTGAAACAGGCGAAGTAATGATTCCAAACAGGTTTACTTCCCCCGACCAGATAACCCTTGCAAAATTCCACTATGGATCTGAGCCTAGAACTCAGATACCGATAACGCCTGAACAAATGCCAATAATTCCAAATATAACTTTAATGCCTGTGCTGGATGCAAACAACATACTGGTTCAATTGGGTTACACTCACATCGAATATATTAACGAACCTTACGGGGAAGTTCCTCCACAGTATACCCACCGACAGAACCCACCGGGGGATCAGCCTGTTGAAACTATAAGAAAAATTAAAGTATGGGTAAATCCTTAAAAAGTGTGTAAATCCTTAAAAACTAGCCCTTTTTGGTTTTATATAAAGGAAATAAACAAATAAAAAAATTGCCACAGCTGCCATAGCAGATACACCAATTACCATTATCTTTAAATACCATGGGAAACTTGTAGCCAGCTCGATATCAATATCAGCGCCAGTTGGGTATTTGCCATCTATCATCAGCGGAATTTTAAAGGAATATTTGCCTGCTTTTAAATTTTCCTTCAGTTTTAAAATGAATTTAACTTCATTGTCTGAGTTTGCCTTAATTTTTTCTGCGCCTGTTTCAATAACCAGGGATGCCAGAGACGAAGAAGGCTCACTTTTCAGTTTGTTTTCATCTATGGATACAGCGCTTTCAGATGAACTTTTTGATATGATTCTTATGCTGAATTTTACTTGCTCTTGTGTAGAATTTATTCTCAAAGGTACTTCAGCAAAAGCTACCACGACTTTATAATCCTTATTAAATTTAACTTCCTTTTCAACAGGAATTGGCTCAGCGGGAGAATAACTGCTTTTGATTAAAAGCTTGTATTCTCCAGGCTCGTCAAGTTTCTCAATTACAGCGCTGTATATGCCATCATCTTTTTTAGAATCAGCATCTTGCGACTCTCCGCTGTCAAGCATTTCGCCCTCAACCACAGCTCCACCCGGCTTTGTCAATATATATTTAAAACTGCTTTTTGAAAAATCAAGGAAGTTAGCCATAACCTTCGCCGGCTCCCCTGTGATCGGGCTGGTTTCAATCCTGGCTTCAATTTCAGAGATTTCTGCGACCTTAAATTTAACCATATTGGCCGTATCTGCTGAAGCATTCATGGTCGGGGTATGCTGTATATAAAATTTTATACTATAGTCGCCATTTACAGATGAATCAGTAACAGCAGCACTGAATATACCGTCACCACTTTTCTCATCAAGAGATTGCCCATTATCAAGAAGCATTAAGTCCTCAGTCTTTTTGCCATCCGGATAAAAAATCGTACAAGTTATCTGGTACTGGCTAAAATTGATATTATCACTGCTATCCGTATCAGGGTCGCTGCTTAGCTGAACCTTTATAGGAATTTTTTTACCTGATATGTAAAATGATTCTACCGGTTCAAGAACTTTGAAAGTAACTGGTAGTTTTATAACTTCAAAATTTATTTTCTTCGTTGATATTGAATTTGTTGGAACATGCTGTATTGAAAAAACAGCGCTATAGTTGCCCTTAATATCTGTTTTATTAAAGACCCCGCTGAATATTCCGTCACCTTCAAAATCATCCATTCCTTTCCCATCATCGGAAAGATTTACATCATCCACGCACATCCCTTCAGGGTTTTCAACACTGTATGTTATTTTAAAATCACTTGATTTTAGGCTTGAACTATCTTCAAGAGTATTACCTAATTTAATTTTAAACGGAATACTTGTATCGGACAGATATGTAGGATGTTTTGGTTCTTGGATATTTGAAGAAACCATATCATATACAAAAACTCCGTCTCCATTTATCTCGTAGGACCATTTCCCTTCCTCGGGTGAGCTAACCTGTACAATCTTAAAGCCTTTTTCATCTACGATCTTATCAAATACTGGTTCCTTGTTTGATGGAGATGTAACATTGATTTCTGGTTTCGATTCGAAATTGCTTGCTGTAGCAATAATCACGAGTTCTTTAACATCTTTAGTAATTTCAAATTCACCTGAAATTGCAGAGCTATCTTTTTGTTCTTCAATTCTTAAGAACCGGCTTGTTATATTTTTTAATATTTCAAGAAAAATATTTCTAATATCAGTAGCCTTATCGGCTCTCCAGAACGCACCGGAAGTTATTGAAGCCATTTGTTCAAGAAGTGCAGTCTCTGCTTCCTTGGTAAAGGCTATGGGATAAATTACAATATTATCTCTTTTATAACTATAGCAAAGGTCCAAAAGCTCTTTCTTGTATTTCTCAAGATACTTATTCTCGCCTTTTGACGTACTTCCAATCTTCTCAGAACCACTATTTTCCTGATTATCGGTTTCACCCTGCTGGCCGGTTATGGAGCCTGGATTTTCATTCTGATCATCATCTCCAGTTTTTGTCCTTCCTGGCTTTTCTTTTCCATTTTTAACTGTTTGATCTTCTGCAGCCTCAGGGGGTATATCATCAATGGTTAAGGCACCATCCGTTAAAAAAATCACTGCGGTTTTTTGCTTATCTATTCTCTGCCCAAGTACTTTTTTAATATCTGCAAGAGCGCCTTTCATGTCAGTATACTTCTGGTTGCTCTGTATCATTTTGATTGCAGCATTGATATCATCCTCATTACCGCTGATTTCTGTCAGAGGCAAATAAATATTGGTTTTTTCACCAAAACCTGCAAGTAACACCCGGTTACCTTTGCTTAACATCTCACTAAGATAAATGAAAAGCCTGGCTGCATCAACTCGCATATTTGAAGGGTCATTTGTTCTCATGCTGCCTGATTCATCTATTACCAGCACATAATCATACTTTTGGAAACCAGAAGTATCTTCATTTAAAGCATTGAGGCTGAGCTTAAAAGGAAAGAATAGAAAAGAAAAAGCAATCAGGAAAATACCAATTCTTTTTAAAATTTTTTTACTTTTTAACATAAAATCATTCATAAATTTAATTTATTATTTTATTTAAAAATATTTTATCGGAATATCTGCCGGAGCAAGCAATAGCCTTTTAAATTCTTCATTAAGGCGCAATAAGCTAACCGAGCAACCTTCCATATCAAGCGATGTACAGAAATTATTTACATAAGTTCTAAAAACTTTCAATTTCCTGTTCCTCAATATTTCATGAACGATACCTGCCGCAATATATAGTTCCCCGATAGGTGTTCCGCCTAAACCATTTATCAACAGCGCTACTTCATCGCCGCAAATAAAAGGGAGGTCTTCAATTACAGAATCAGTTATAATTTTAATAACTTCATTTGCTGGTTTGTATTTTGTGCGCTCCCTGCCTGGCTCTCCATGCAGTCCAACTCCAAGCTCAATTTCATCCTCGCCTAAATCAAAAGTTGTAGATCCCTTAGCTGGAGTTGTGCATGATTTGAGGGCAAAACCCATGGTCCTGATATTGTCATTTACTTCCATTGCAAATTTTTTAAGCTGTGGAAGGTTTACGCCCTCTTCTTCAGATTTTGCGCCAATTATTTTATAAACAAATATTGCACCGGCAACACCACGCCTGCCAGCAGTAAATGTGCTGTCTTTTACGGCAACATCATCATTGATAATTGCAGTATCAACTGCAGGTCCGCCTTCGAATTCAAGCATTTCGCTTGCCATTTCAAAATTAGCCCTATCACCTGTATAGTTCTTGACAAGAAACAAAACTCCCCTTCCTCTGTCAACCAATTTTGCAGCATCTACTATTGCATCCAGGGTTGGAGCTGCAAAAACAGGGCCTGCACAAGCTGCGTCAAGCATGCCTTTGCCAACATAAAAAGCCTGGTCAGGTTCATGGCCGCTTCCTGAACCGGAAATGATTGCGACTTTATTCAAATAAGGGTCTTTCCTGTATACGACTCTTTTTTCAGGAATAAGCCCTATTGAATCAGGCCTTGATAGCGCAAGACCTTTGAGCATTTCAACAACTACATCATCTGGTTTATTGATAATTTTTTTCATTGAGCGCCTTTTTTAATTTAGCAGACAATCCTACACCCTCCAGGTGGACACGTCAAGGGAGGTTCGGCTGGACACTCCGGGCATAATATTGGC
>JAHILC010000015.1 GCA_018897225.1 Actinomycetota bacterium | reverse complement strand
CAGGGATGTCTGTAAGCTATGAACAGTTAATTGTTGATAATGAGATAGCTAAATTTGTGAGAAAATATGTGGACGGAATTGAAGTTAATAAAGATACCATAGGGTTAGATACTATCAAGAGCGTTGGGCATCATAAAAACTTTATGATTGAGGAACATACTTTTAAATATTTGAGATCAAAAGAATATATGGAGTACGATGTTTCCAACAGGGATATTTATGATAATTGGGTAAAAAAGGGGAGACCCACTATTACCGATAATGCAAAAGTATTGGCAAATAAGATTATAAGTGAGCACAGAATTAAAAGCTTAAGTGCTGATAAGAAGGAAAAAATATCCAGGGTTTTACAGGATTTTGAAAATTCTTTTAAAAACTAAAATCAAATTTAGAATTATTATCTTTTTATATGAGGAATTAATATGAAAAATAGCTTATCGCTCTTACCAAAGGTAGGAGTTATTTCAGTAACCGATGTTCCCAGAGAGCAGGGATTAGTTGGTGAGAGGGAGCAATATATAAATAAAGCACATCAAGATTTAATTGATTATTTGAGAAAAAATAATATTGATGTAGTTGATGTTTCATCAAAAATTGAAAGGCCCGATAACAATCTTGTTGCAATATATAAACACAGCGATGCAAGAAATTGCATTAAAGTCATGGTAAATGAGGATGTAGAAGCATTAATTATTGGGTGCTGGCACTGGTGTGAACCCATGCTGATAGTAGATTTAGCAAGAGAATTTAATAAACCTATATTGCTATATTCTGATGGCAACCCAATGTGGGCAGGAGTAACATTAATCTCGGCCGCAGGTGCATCTTTGTGGCAAAATGCTCCAAATTTTTATTCAATTGTTCATAAAAGAGTTTATGGTGACAAATCAGAAATTATTAAATGGACAAAAGGCGTCACTGCTGTGGAAAAATTGAAAAGAGGTACATTTATCCTTTGGGGCGGTTCCTATGCGCTTGCCATGGAATATCTTCAGGATGATTATCCCAAGTTAAAATCCTTTTTAGTGGGTGATATCATAAATGAGGACCAGTATATATTGATTAAATATAGCGAACAAATTGCAGAAAAAAGGTTGATTGATTTTGCTAATTGGCTAAAGACCAACAAAACAGTTATCAATTATGATGATAAAATGTTAACAAAAGAAATATTTAAAAAGCAGATAGCGCTGTACCTTGCTGCAAAAGATAGAATAAATGAATATGAAAATGTATTGGGAGTATCGGTTAAGTGCTTTACAGAATTATCTGATACATATGGTGTGGACCCATGTTTTCTACCGGCTTTTTTGCCATTTTATGAAGATTCTGAAGGGAAAAAAGATGTTGTTCCTTGTGTTTGCGAAGGAGATATAAAAGCTTTAATTTGTTCGTCTTTACTTCAAATCATATCCAGCGGCCATCCATCCCTTTTTGGAGATATCTTATTTATTGACAAAGACTATCTGGTTATGGGTAATTGCGGCGCTTCTTCTATTTATTACTCCTGTTTTTCAAAAAACGTAAAAGAGGTTTTAAAAGGAATTACCATTTCACAAAATTTTGAAGGAAGGGGAGGAGCGGTTAGCTACAATACCGCCAGGGATAATTTAATGACAATGGTCAGGCTGTTAAGGATAAAAGATGAATATATTATTTTACTGGGATTAATGCAGACGATTGAAATAAAAGAAAATATGAGAAATAAAACATGTTTTTACAGAAACTGGCCGCTGACTGCTTTAAAATTCAATGTCAGCATAGAATTACTGGTTGATTCTTTGGGTGCAAACCATTTAATAGGGATACCTGGCGATTTTACAAATGAATTAACTTATTCAGGCAATATTGCAGGGATAAAGGTATTTAGAATAGATAATGATGATGAAATTAAGAAATGGATAAATTATTCCAACAGTAAAGCTAAACATTTTTAGTGATTGAAGGAGATATTTTGTGAGTTTGCTCGGTATAGATATAGGGACGACTGGTTGTAAAGCAATTGTATTTGATACTTATGGTAAAATGCTGGCAAGTTCTTATAAAGAATATGGTCTTATTATCTCTAAAGAAGGTTTGGTTGAATATGATCCGGAGGAAGTGCTTAAATCAATTAAAGCTATTATTAAAGATGTTAACTCTAATCCTCAAGTCATAAAAGATCCCACAGAGGCTTTTAGTTTATCAGTGCCCGGGGATGAGGCTTTACCAGTAAATAAAAATGGCAAAGCTTTACATAATATGATATGTTCGCTTGATAGTAGAGGGATTAAAGAAAATTTAGTTATTTGTGAAAAAATAGGAGTTAAAAAACTTTATGATATTACTGGTTTACCACCCTCTAACATGTATGCTTTAAACAGAATTCTTTGGTTTAAAAGTAATAATAGCGAAATATATAATAGTACTTATAAATTTGCGTGCTGGGATTCTTATATATTTAAAAATCTTGGTTTTGATTTTGTATCTGACTATTCAGTTTGTTCAAGAACACTTGCTTTTGATATTATAAATAAAAGATGGTCGGAAGAAATTTTAAATAAACTGAATATTTCTGCTGATCTTTTTCCGAAATGTTTACCTTCAGGTGAAGTATTGGGGGTATTGCCAAAAGAATTAGCAAGTGAACTTGGGTTTAAAAAAAAGGTTTATGCAGTCACAGGTGGTTTTGACCAAATATGCGCCGCATTGGGATCTGGAGTAATAAAAAAGGGAAGGGCATCAGTTGGAACTGGTACTGTAGAATGCATGCAAGTTTTTGTTGCTAACCCAATTACAAATGATAGCATGTTAAAAAGTAGTTATCCTTTTTCTAATCATATTCTAAAAGATTCATATATTTGTCTTGCGATAAATTTTGGGGGAGGGTCCCTTCTTAAATGGTTTAGAGATAACCTGGCATATGAAGAAAAATTAGAAGCAAAAGAAAGAAAAATTGATATATATAAATTATTTGATGAAAAAGCGGCTAAATCTGATCATCCTTTAATGGTTTACCCATATTTTGAGGGCGCGCAAACACCTCTG
>JAHILC010000163.1 GCA_018897225.1 Actinomycetota bacterium | reverse complement strand
ACTCTCTTATTATAAATAAGAATAACATTCCTTCTTGTTTTGAAGTATCTTCTACGACCGAGGATGGAATTGTTATGGGAATTAGGCATAAAAATTATAAATTAGAAGGCATACAATTTCATCCTGAATCTTTCCTAACACCTTATGGATTAAAAATACTCCAAAATTTCTTATATAATAATTTTATATTTTAATTATTATAAATTAGGTCCAACGATATGATCAAAGAAATGCCTAAGAAGCGGATTAGATTTTGGAATAAGATCTCGAGCTTCCTGACGGGTAAAATTTGCAGAAGTTTCATCATGGTAGCGGGCAGCAAAAAGCCCGTATACTAAAGTTTGTGCATACATATCAGCAAAAGCATCTTCTGTGAGATCATGCACAAGTAGCTTTTTAATAGTTTCATATACCCGGGCCAACTCTGTGTTTTTATCCGACTTTGTAGCAAGAAACTGGCGCACATTATCTCGAATTCTTTGTGCTTTACCTCCCATAATTTTTGAAAGGTGTTTGCCTGATTTTATGGGTTCTTTATGAGATTGTGTAAAATCAATTAAGGTTTTAGCGACATGTTCATAATTTTCTGGAATGGCTGTAATAGTTCGAGTTTTTAAATCGTAGTTTGCTATTTTTATTGGATCTTCATAACGAAGGCCATTTCTATAAAAACGAAATTCCACATAATCTTTAAGAACTAAGTTTGCGTATCCATAATAGCGGCTCATCTGCTCAGATTTTTCGACTTTATCTAAAGACACGCCAATATCTTTTGTCTCAATATATAAGATTGGAATATCGTGATTTAACACAACAAAGTCTGGCTTATCTCCTTGCTTAGCTTTCGCATCATGGTCAAATCGTGTAACTTTGATTGACTCAAAAATACTTTTTAGCAAAATCTCAAAGTCAGTACGATATCCCAACTCGCTAGTCTCTTTATAAGCAAATTTAGAAGTGATTGAATAAATATATTTTTCAAGGATATTTTGCATAGCTTAATAAAAAATCTTTTAGGGAAATATTAAATCTTTGCTAAATTTTTAGCAAATGGATTTAGCTACTACAAGCTCACAGGATTTATTTTTGATAAATATATCCTCAAATTCCTCAGGTGGCAAATAGCCAAGTGAAGAATGTAACCTTTTATAAATTAAGAGTAAAGGCTTTATGTTGTTAGGTTCGCCTACTGCACAGGTTGGCTGGGGTTCATATCAAATTTCATTCAAGAAAATTTAAAAGCTGTTTTATTTCCAGGTCATTTCCTGTCGTAATTGTTGTAACCATTACAGCACGACTGGTTTCTCTTACTGTCTTATATGCCTTAAATATTATGCCGTATAGCTTATCTTCATTGTCAGACCAGGCTATGGTACTGAGGGGTGTTATTTTAAAATCAATATTTTCATTTTTTAAAATATCCCAGAAAACTTTTAATTTACTTTCAATATCTTTCTCACCCATAGGATAAAGGCTTACTTGGATTGCAATCATTTTTTTAATTTACCTTTCACTTAAAATTATTCTTGCTTAAAAAAATTCTATTATAATTATAATTCATTAATAATTATAATTCATTACCAAAGATTATGATGTTAGAATAACTTCATCTGTAATTTTTATTCATAATCACCCAGGTGGTGAAAGAATTGATTTAATTTGTTTACAAAAAATGTCTACCAAGAAAGAAAACATTAAAATATACATAGGTACCTCTGGCTGGTGCTATGACAGCTGGAGTGGGGTGTTCTACCCTGAAAGTGTTAGTGGTTCTGAAAGATTAAAATTCTATGCAGAGCATTTTAATACTGTTGAAATAAACAGCAGTTTTTATCATCTTCCCAAACCAGAAACATTTACAGGATGGGCCAGAAAAACTCCCGATAATTTTAAATTTGCAGTAAAGGCCTCACGATATATTACGCATATAAAAAGACTTAAAGACTGTGATGATGCTGTTTCAAGGCTGATAGGTGCAGCTTCTAGTCTGGGTGAGAAATTAAGTTTATTTTTATTTCAGCTGCCGGCCATTCTAAAAGAAGATTATAAGAAACTTGAAAGTTTTCTAAAAATTCTTCCAGAAAAATACAGTTATGTTTTCGAGTTCCGGGATGAAAGCTGGTTCTGTGATGAAATCTATAAGCTTCTTAATAAGAGGGGGTGTGGTATTGTTATTTCAAGCTCACCAGAATTTCCTTACTATGATGTGGTTACAGGGAGTATTTGCTATTTAAGGATGCATGGTTCTAAATCTTTGTATAATTCGAAATATACTGATAAAGAGCTGGAGGAATGTGCAAATATTGTGATCAAATATCAAAGTCATGGCTATATTTCTTATATCTATTTTAATAATGATGCTCATGGATATGCAATTGATAATGCAGAGACTTTAAAGCATATGTTATCAAAGTAGTTATCAAAATCATTGTTAATCATCAAACAGGGATAAAAAAACTGTTGAAATTTTCTTAAATGCAATTTGAGTGATATTCTTTAATATAATGACTTTTATTATAAAGTAGGTTTCATAGCAAATTACTTATTAGAAAAGCTACAAATAATCTATTGCTGATTTTGCCTGTCAGAAAGGACGGTTGGAGGATGAGGGCAATGGTTTTAAAGGAGATCTGTGAAATCAAGGTTGAAGGGAGAAATCAACAGAGAGAGGGTGTTCCAATAAAAACAGAGCCGCTTGAATTGGTTGATTTGCCGGTTCCCAAACCAGGGCCAAAAGATATTGTGATTAAGATTTCTGTTTGTGGTGTTTGCCGAACTGAACTGGATCAAATCGAGGGTAGAATCCTACCACCAAGATTACCCATAATTTTAGGCCACCAGCCAGTTGGGATAGTTGCAAATTTAGGAACAAAAGTAACAAGATTTAAGATTGGTGATAAGGTAGGAGCTACCTGGATATATTCCAGCTGTGGACAATGCAGGTTCTGCCAGAAACAAGAAGAAAATTTATGTGAGCAATTTCAGGGGACTGGTTGTCACGCCAATGGAGGCTATGCTGAATATATGGTAATCTCTGAAGACTATGCTCACAGAATCCCAGATATATTGACTGATTTTAACTATGTTGCTCCCCTGATGTGCTCTGGAGTAATTGGCTATCGCTCCTTAAAACTCACCGGGTTGGAGGATGGTAAAACCCTGGGATTATATGGCTTCGGTTCTGCCAACCAGCTGGTTATCCAGATGGCAAATTTTATGTTTCCTAACTCGAAGAAGTTTGTTATTAGCCGGAATCCCGCAGAAAGACAATTAGCTAAAAATTTAGGAGCCGAATGGGTTGGAGATATTGATGAAAAGACTCCAGAAAAACTGGATTGTGCTATAGACACTACTCCAGCATGGAAACCAACAATTTTTGCTTTAGAGAACTTGGAAAAGGGAGGAAGGCTGGTTATTAATCTTATAAGAAAAGAGGAAACAGATAAGGAGTTTCTCTTAAAGTTAGATTATCCAAAACATCTCTGGCTCGAAAAGGAAGTGAAGACAGTTGCTAATGTGACCAGGAGAGATGCTGAAGAATTCCTGACTCTTGCTGCTCAACTGCAAATTAGACCACAGATTCAAGTCTTTGAACTGGAGGAGTCAAACCAAGCTCTGATTGAACTAAAAGGTAGTAAATCACCAGGTTCTAAGATTTTAAAAATTTAATCCCCTTTGCTCGAGAGGACAATATTCTCTTTAGTAAGCAGACGGTAAAAGCTAAAGTCGGCTGCCCAGAATATAATTGCTCCTCCTAAACACCATAATGTAAACGACCAGGAAACCAGGTTTATAACTCCTGTCGCTACACCCCCATAAAATAAATTATAGAATCTCAATAATTGCTCTATATGATAATATTTTTATATGTTATACATGAATTGACATAAATTTTTTAATGTTTATCCCTTATTAAATTGATGAAGAATAAGCTATAATTACTTAGAAATTATTAAATAAATTTTTTTTACATATTATATGGAACAGAGCCATCAGCCATTTTATAAAAGAGTAATAGTCTCAATAATTGTTCTGGTATCAATATATATTCTAGGTTTTATTGGCTATGTACTCATTGAAAAAATGTCTTTTCTTGATGCAATATTTATGACCACTATAACAATTACCACAGTTGGTTATGGAGTTGTAAAGGAACTATCAACGGCAGGTACTATATTTACCATTGTGCTGATCATTATTGGAACAGGGTCAGCTGCTTATATATTAATTAGCCTGGCTGATTTTATGCTAAATGAGTTTTTAGCAGGAAGGGCACAGGACAGGAGGGTTAGGAAAATGATTTCAAAACTGAAAAATCATATAATATTATGTGGTTATGGCACTACAGGTAGGTATATAGCCAGAGAACTTTATAAAACAAAAAATT
>JAHILC010000162.1 GCA_018897225.1 Actinomycetota bacterium | reverse complement strand
GTATTGAAATTATGAAAAAAAGGAGAAAAACAGAAGTCACCGGAAAATTAACCAACGGGCCCGGCAAACTGACAGTTTCGCTTGGTATTGATTTAAATGACAATGGAAAGGACTTAACATCAGGAACCAGTGGCCTTTACATTGCAAAAGCAAATTTTCCGATAAAATATAAAAAAATCGGTCACACGCAAAGAGTTGGAATAAAGAATGGTAAGGAGAAATTTTTAAGATATTTTTTTGAAAAGTGTGAATTTGTATCGATTTAAAAAAATCAGTTTTATTTTTCTATTTAAACACTTTAAATTCTTATATAATGATATTACAAAGAATTTATAAATTTTTATTAGAGAAGGCGGGAAAATGTTAGATTTAATCAAGCTAAGAAAAGCCCCGGCAATTTCCAAAAGGATGTATTTAATAAAGGAAATGTGTGAAAGCGCGGGCGCTGATATAGAGTACCTATTTGGTTTATTTAATATGTACAATGAAAAAAATAAGGGAAGATGGTTCTGGCAAAAAGCAAGTTTTGGAGGGCACTTAAGGGATACATTTGATAGATTTAATAGTTTTACGGATAAGTTTGTTTTAAAAATCAAAGGCTATAGTGATGATGATATACTAAGAAATTTTGAAGACGGCAAAAATCTGCTATGTGATTTATTAAAAGATCTGGAGACAAACCTTGCGGTTGACAGGGAAATTGATCGCAGCAGCGTAAGGGGTTATATAGATGATAATATAAGGAAACTAATTCAGGAAAGCCTCAAAAAAGTAAGCTAACTTAAATGTTTCAAACATCCGAAAGTATTTACTGCTCTTCTGCAACCTTAAATACTTCCTTATATTTTTTCTTTTCTGCATAAGTATTTTTTCCGTAAAGCGGCAATCTGTTTTCAGCTTCGAATTCCACAACTATCTCATAATCTCCTGACTGTAATTCTATTTCAGTTTTTTCTTCTTTATCTAACTTAATAATCTTGTACTGGAAGCCACTTAAATAAATAGAGATCTTAAAGACGGTCTTATTATCAATTGTTATTTTGCTGTGCCCTTCCTTTGAAAAATATCCTGAAGGTTCTGAAGGCGCCAGTTGTTCAAAATCTGCGTTTTTTGTGAGGTTTATCTTGCATGTGACAATTGCCGGGGTTAAATTAGCTTCCAGGTCAGGAGATTCTCCAATTAATATGTCGTATAAAAACAAAGCCTTTTCATAGCTGCTTTGCCTGTAAAACCCATTAGCTGTTTCATTTATTATATAAACCGGGATATCTGGAAAAAAAGCTTTGGTCTGGTAATTAATTGTATATCCATATTTATCTTGTGTTTCTTTTTTAAGATCTAATATTTTTAAAAATTCAACAATTGCATTTTTATAATCCTTTTCTTCTTTTAAGCTCATTGCTTTCCAGATACGGGAATTGATCATAAGCTCGGTTGCTTTCTCATAATAATCGCTTTCAGCGAAGTTTGCAATAATCTCATCTGACAGTTCGAGCGCTTTTGTGTAATCCTTGGCATAATTAAAGCTTGAGGCAGCCCTATATAAATACTCGGGAATTTTATATTCTGCTATAAAAGCATCGTTCGAATCAGGAAAATTTTGTTTGATTTCTCTATAATAAGCAACTGCATCCAGATAGTTTTTGCCGGCTTTGCCATACTCTTTTTGTTCAAAGTACTTGTCAGCGATTTTTATAAAACTATCTATAAAGATTTTTTTTACTTCCAGCTCTGTATTACTGACTACATTTTCATCAATTGCCTTTTTAAAGTAAAATAGTGAATCTTCAAAATTGCTATTAAGATAGTAAGAATAAGCGAGGCTTTTTAAGGAATCGTTCGCGTATCTGCTGTTTGGATAGTTTTCAACTATTGACCTAAATTCTTTTATGGAAGCGTTATATATTTTATTATCAAAATTATCTTTTGCAGAACGATATAATGCAAATGGACCGAAAAGACTCGATAAGGCTATTCCAGTTAAAAAAATAATAAAAAATATGATAAAAATATATCCTGAGACATTTTTCCGCACTAAATATACTATTATCAATATCAGGCTTATTACTGCAGCGGGGATACAAATAATTGGAAGTATGTCCCAAAATCTGCCCTTATCTAAAAAGAAAAGATAGCCTCCACCAATTATAACAAGTATGAATAGAACTATGAAAAATATTGAACTTGCTCCAGTATTTCTCCTGCTTCTGTATGAATACATATCCAATGTCTTTAAAATATTTTATGATATATCTTTTACAATATTAGCATAATAAAATTTTCAGACAAGTTTAAGATTTAATAGTTTTAAGATTTAATACTCCATTTCATAAGTATCCCAGTATCTGTTATCATAGAAATGTTCATTTTTTAATATCTTTACAAATCTAAAACCACAATTTTCATATACCTTTTTTGCCCTGAGGTTATATTCGTAAACATGCAAAGTAACTTTAGAAAGTAGTAAGTCTTCAACTGCAAACTTTGTAATTGTTCTTGTAGCATCAGAACCGCAACCTCTATTCCAGTAAATCTTTTCTCCCAGGACAATCCCAAATTCACAGGTTTTTTCTAACCAATTTATTTTATGTAAAGCACAGTTTCCAATATACTTTTTGTTATTTTTAACAATTATTGCAAATACAATATCGTTATCTGATTTTTTAATGAAATTAAGCCACTGTAATTCTTGTTCTATTGTAAGATTATCATAATTTTGGTTCAAATATTTATTAACTTCAGGGTCTTTTAACCATGTCATACAGGACACCAGGTCTTTTGCCAGTAAAGGACGAAGAATTATTTTTTCTCCATGAATAATTTTGTTTTTATAATTTTTAAAATCTTGCATAAATACTGAAAATAACCTCAGGCTTCAAAGGATGATTTTGAAGTTCAGGAATGAAAAAAAATACTGTTTTATGATTTAAATATTTAGTTTAATTGCGTTGACCGGGCAGCAGTTCTGGCAAAAACCGCATAAAATACATTTATCTTTATCAAAAAGTAGCCGGTAATTGTTTTTATCCAGTATCAGCGCCTGTGTAATGCAGATAGAGGTACAGACACCACAATCCATGCACTGTTCTTTGTCAACTATTATATCCCTGGATGCTTCCTGGATTGAGACACCCTCACCTTCCAGGAATTTTATGCCTTCTTCAATTTTATTTTTACTGCCCATGATTTCTAATAGAATTTTTCCGGTTACATCTGCAGTTATTTCTGCGCGAAGGATGTTGAATTGCAGGTCATAATCTTTTACTAATCTATATGTGATTGGTTTTGTTACTATTTTCTCAGGAAAATTTAAAATTAATCGCCTGGTAATCATTCTAAGATTCCTCGTTAAAATTATTTTTTATAATTCCTCTTTACTAAGGATGTTAAGGGTATTCACTTTTTCATCCCAAGGAAGTGGAGCAGTAAAGTTTGTCATTAAGAAATGCCCCTTTGTTATCCAGCTTTTAAGCAAATTTGCTATTTCAAGAGCTTTAGCATAGCTTGAAAATGACCCAGTCTGTATTTTTTTGCCCTTCAGCATAATACTTCCACTCTTGAGCTGCTTATAATTAATTTTTCCCAAGGATGGCTTGTTTCTTCTCTGGACTGAGTAGTCCATGATTTCTGTATATATATCTTCATCTTTTACTTTTAAAAACTCAACCATTTCTTCATCAAGAACTGGAATAGGAATGCCTACTCCAACATACATAGTAATACCATAACCATGGAAAGTGGCAGCCCTGATAAAATTTTTATTCATTTTTTTCATGTCTCCAATTAGAGCAAGAGTACCGGCTGGTCCAGAAGGCGTTCCATTTGCAAGCCTGTCTTTGCCTGGATTATGCTGAGTTCCCTGCCATGCAACATAACCTTGTCCACCACCAATGAATATTCTAGTTCCTATTCCTATTGTCCTGTAATATGGGTCATTTAGAAGCGGGCTTAACTGTCCTGCGCTTGAAAAGGTAATATTGCCAAAGTTGGGCATTAATTTTCCCATATAAGTATAAATTGTTTTATTAGAAGAGTTTGTTGCTGCAGCATAGTTCTGGTAAACATTCCTTGGGTTAAAAATATATGCCTGGTTAATACTTTCCAAAGTAATGTATGTTTCTATTTCTTTTCTTGGGTAGCAATCTGTACCATAGGCTGTAGCCCTGAGCTTAACAGGCTTTCCTGAGATAAGGTCTTCAATTACATAAGCTCCTCCATAATTCATATCTTCGGTTTCCGATAACTCGGTTGCCCCGATATAAACATCAACTGCTGCAATCCCGGCATAAGCAGGAACATCATTAAGCCATACTTTAGACATTTTAATTGGAGGGTCAGAATGTCCAAAACTTAAAAATGCTCCAGTTGAGCACATAGGGCCAAAAGTTGCAGTAGTGACTACATCAATATCCCTGGCAGTTTTTTTTACTCCATTCTGTTCTGCATAATCGATAATTTCTTCAGCATTCAAAACAACAACACTGCCATTTTTTATTTTTTTATTTATTTCTTCTAATGTCTTTGCCATGATTTTTTAAATGCTATGATATTATTTTTTTTATAGTGAATATATTAAATCAAATTTTTATAAAAATAGGTAAAAATATATAATAAATAATACAAAATGAATTAATAATTATCAATCTTTGTGGTAAAATTATTTAAATATTTAAATAATTAGATATACAGGGTTGTAATAGACAATTTCAATGAAAAAAATTGTTTTCTTTATCCCTATAGTAATGTTAAAGGAGAGCTCTGGCTATGTCTTTAAATCCAAAAATAAAAAATCCTCTGATACTTAGTGTTGTGTCTACAGTATTTCTAATCCCAGTACTAATATTGAGCCGTTTTTTATTTAGAGAATCAAATGTTAATGTGTGGCTGATGATAGTTGTCAATGTAGTAATTTACTTTGTCATTATTTTCCTTGTGTTTTTGTATTATGGCAATATTGGAAGAAAGTAATGACAGCATTGACAAAGCTGGTTTACTGACAATAAGGGATATTACTGGCGAAAAAATTGATTTGGACAGGAGTATTTACAGATGCTGCGTCAAGAACAAAGAAAAGTATGCCTGGTTGGTTTCATATTATTATACTGATATCTTAATCAGCAGTAATAAAAACATCAAAAGCAGAATTGAAAAACCCCTGAAAAAAATATATGAAATTCTCAATGTTTGCATTAAGAACGAACCATCTTTTTTAAAAAGCCTTTCTCCAATTAGAATAAAACCTTCTTTTCCTGAGATAATAAAGGAAATGTGCGCGAAGTCTGCTGAATTTAATGTCGGACCAATGGCAGCAGTCGCAGGAACTGTAAATGAGTATGTTGCGTCCTATCTACAAAAATACTGCGACATTCTCATAATAGAAAATGGCGGGGATATATATGTAAAGGCTGAGAGGGATATAAATGTTGGTATTTACGTCAAAAACCCTAATTTTAAGGATAGAATTGCTTTAAAAATAAATGCAAAAAACATGCCTTGCGGGTTATGCTCCTCATCCGGTACTTTTGGCCATTCTTTCAGCATGGGAAAATGCGATCTTGCTGTTGTGCTTGCAAAATCCGCAATAACGGCAGACGCAGCAGCAACAGCATTTGCCAACAGTATATCATGCGAAGATGATATCCCTGGCAGCATAGCTTATTTTAAAGGGTTTGAAGAAATCAAGGGGCTTCTGGCTATTAAAGATAAAAAAATTGGAGCATGGGGCACGATTGAATTCTTGTCCTAGACGTCGATATCAGGTCCTCTATTAATTTAGTACATATTTCTTGGGTTTAACCTTTGTCCAAAACTCTTGGACCAATTGGAATATTTTGAGGAGCAGTAGTGCCTAGCGAGTTTTTTGGTTTGCCCGATTCGCTTATCTTAAAAATATCCTGGTTTTCAGAAATAATACTCTCTCCTTTAAAAAGCCCACCCTTTGATATAGTAAGCAAAGCATCTTTCTGGACTAAATTGCCTAAAAATTTTCCGGTTGCTGTTATCTCAACTTCTCCCGCAGATATCATTTCACCCTTAAAACTTCCGGCTATTACCGCATTGCAGGTCTTTACGTTAGCTTCTACTTTTCCTTCTTTTCCAATTGTAAAATCCTTTTCCGATGTTATTTCGCCAATTACGTACCCGTCAATTCTTGTAGACCCTTTTGAATATATTTTACCTTCTATTTTTACGCCTTCGGCAATTATGGTTAATGTCTTACTCCCGGGTGCTTCTATTTCTTTTTTTGAAAACATACTATTCCCTTCCTTAAAAGTAACCAATTAAAAAAATCACTGCCTAAAAATCATTAGTAATTTAGATTTTTAAGATTATTATTATATCACTTTTAT
>JAHILC010000161.1 GCA_018897225.1 Actinomycetota bacterium | reverse complement strand
TTTAGCAATTTCTGTTTTAAGCTTAGAAGACGGTATAACAGCAGTATCCAGCTTGGCCTTGCCGGCATTTCTAACCCTTGTCAACATATCCGAAATTGGATCGGTAACAGACATTTATCCTCCTTTTTACCAACTGGACTTAGTAAGCCCAGGAATTTTTCCTTCATGAGCCAATTGCCTCAAGCAAATCCTGCACAAACCAAATTTTCTATAATAAGCTCTTGATCTTCCACATCTATTGCATCTATGGTAAGACCTGACTTCATACTTTGATGTTCTACTCTGTTTAGCTATAAGTGATTTTTTAGCCAATCAAAATCCTCCTGTTTAAAACATGATTACTTCCTGAAAGGAAAGCCAAATTTTTCTAATAATACAATCGCTTCATCGTCGTTTTTTGCAGAAATGACAAATGTTATATTCATACCTCTTGCGCTTGTTACCGTATCGTATTCAATTTCGGGAAATATCAACTGCTCCCTAACACCCATTGTATAATTGCCTAGACCATCAAAACTGTTACGGGAAAGTCCCCTAAAATCTCTAATTCTCGGTATCGCAACACTAAGAAGCCTGTCAAGAAACTCATACATCCTTGTGCCCCTTAGAGTCACCATACAGCCTATTGAATTACCTTGCCTGATTTTAAAGCTTGCAATAGATTTTTTAGCTTTGGTTATTACTGGTTTCTGCGCAGCAATTTTTGTTAAATCGATAACGGCGCCTTCCAAATCTTTGGGATTCTGTGTAGCAGAACCTACTCCTATATTTATAGTAATTTTCTTCAGCTTTGGTACCTGCATTATGCTCTTATACTTTATTTCCTTCATGATTTCAGGAACTATCTTTTTATCATACTTCTCTTTTAACCTTGGGTTCATTAGAACTGTCCTCCGCATTTTTTACATACTCTTACTTTATCGCCTGAGTCTTTTAACGTAAAACCTATTCTTGTTGTTTTGCTGCAGTTAGGACAAACTACCACAACATTTGAAATATTAACCGGGCCTTCCTTGCTTATTATGCCTCCCGGCTGGCCCTGGCTTTTTTTCCTGGTATGTCTTTTAATTATATTAATGCCTTCAACATATAGCCTCTCCTTTGTAGGCTCAATTCTTAAAACCTTACCGGTTTTATCTCTATCCTTGCCCTGTATTACCTTTATTCTGTCATTTTTCTTTACTTTTAACATGCTTATCAAAACTCCTGCCTAATGGACTTTATATCAAACTACCTCAGGTGACAAAGAAATAATCTTCATAAAATTCTTTTCTCTAAGTTCTCTCGCAACAGGACCAAATATTCTTGTCCCTCTCGGATTGTTAGCAACATCGATGATAACTGCTGCATTTTCATCAAATCTTATATAAGAACCATCTTTCCTTCTGTATTCTTTTTTGGATCTTACAAGAACTGCTTTTACAACATCACTTTTTTTAACAACTCCACCAGGGTTAGCAACCTTAACTGTTGCAGTAAAAATATCCCCAATTCGAGCATATTTTCTCCTAGACCCACCCAATACAGTAATACACATGAGCACTTTCGCCCCTGTATTATCCGCAACATTAACTCTAGTATAAGATTGAATCATTTCTAAACCCTTCCCTGCTAAATTTTTGGCGCTTTCTTTACTACTTCCAGAACTCTCCATCTTTTGGTTTTGCTGAGTGGTCTGGTTTCAACAATCTTTACGATATCTCCAACTTTGCATTCACTGCCAGGATCGTCTGCTTTCAACTTTTTAATCTTTTTCAATATCTTCTTATATAAAGGGTGCTTATGATAAGATTCAATTGCTACTGAAATAGTCTTATCCATTTTGTCGCTAACGACTATTCCTGCCCTTATTTTTCTTTTTCCTCTTTCCAACAATATCCCCCTTAACTATTTTTATCCATGCTAAGCTCTTTTTCCCTAATCAATGTATTTATTTTTGCGATGTCTTTCTTCAAATTATAAATCATCATATAATTCTCGAGCTGGCCTGTTGCTTTTTTAAATTTAATCGCAAAAAGATTTTTTTTAACCTCAGTTAATTTTGACTGAAGTTCTTCTTTTGTTTTTTCATTAATTTCTTTCATTTTCATTTATATCACCTAAAGTAATTATTCTTCATAAACAAATTTAGTTTTAATTGGAAGCTTGTGAGACGCCAGTCTTACAGCTTCTTTTGCAACGTCCAAATGAACGCCAGAAATTTCAAACATTATTTTACCTGGCTTAACAACTGCAACCCATAGCTCAGGAGCTCCCTTTCCTCCGCCCTGCCTTGTTTCAGCAGGTTTTTTTGTAACAGGTTTGTGAGGAAATACATTTATCCAAACCTTGCCGCCTCTCTTTATAGAACGGGTTAAAGCAACTCTTGCAGATTCAATCTGCTTGCTGGTAATCCAGCCTGGTTCGAGAGCTTGAAGGCCATATTCACCATAAGCCAGTTTCTTGCCGCCTTTTGACAGACCCTTCATCCTACCCCTTTGCTCTTTTCTGTGTTTTACCCTTTTAGGCATTAACATTGGTGACATAATAAACTCCTAACCTTCAAACTTCGCTTTTATCTTTGCTATCTATTCTTACTTCTTTCCTTTTTTCTTCAATCTCTGCTTTGTCAAGCAGCACATCACCCAGATAAACCCAGACCTTAACTCCAATTTTACCGAAAGTAGTATTCGCTTCTGCAAAACCGTAATCAATATCAGCACGCAATGTATGAAGCGGCACTCTTCCTTCTCTATACCATTCAGTCCTTGCCATTTCAGCGCCACCTAATCTGCCTGCACATTGAACCCTCATCCCTTTTGCTCCTGCTTTAAGAGCTAAAGAAATTGATTTTTTCATGGCCTTCCTGAAACTCACTCTTCCTACAAGCTGGGAGGCTATTGCTTCTGCAACAAGTTTTGCTATTATTTCGGGTTTCTTAACCTCTATGATATTTAACTGTATATTTTTACTTACTTCCTTCTGAATCACTAGTCTAATATCATTAATGTTTGTGCCTCTTTTACCTATTACAACTCCTGGCTTTGAAGTAAATAAATCTACTTTAATTTCATCTGCAGTCCTTTCAATTTCTATCTTTGAAATACCCGCATTTGCAAGCTGCTCATAAAGTACTTTTCGTATTCTTATATCTTCATGTAAAAATTTAGCATAATCTTTAGTAGCAAACCATCTTGACTGCCAATCTTTATTTATTCCTAACCTTAGACCGTTAGGGTTAACTTTTTGACCCATTAACCTTTAGCCTCCTTCTTTACAGTTTTACCGGTAGCTCTTTCTTTAGCAGTGTTTACCTTAGCTGCCTTTTCTTTTACAACTTTTCCTTTAGCGGCTTTCTTTTTAGCAGCCCTCTCTTTTTCTACTGTAGCCTTATCCTTGCCATCAGTAACAAATACTGTTATGTGGGAGCTTCTTTTCAAAATTCTGTCTGCTTTTCCTCTTGCTCTTGGTTTAAATCTCTTAAGAGTTGGACCTTCTGTAACGAAGATCTCTTTAATAAATAAATCTTGCTGGCCAACCCTATATTCCTTAAAATTTTCCATTGCATTTGCAGAAGCGCTTTGAATAGCCTTCCTGACTGCCCCTGCTGCTTGCCTATGTGTAAATGTTAATATATCCATTGCCTCTTCAACTTTTTTATCCTTAACCATATCAATAATATATTTTACTTTCCTTGGTGACATCATTAAATATTTTTCAACTGCTTTCGCTTCCAAAATATGCTCCCTCTTTTACTTTACCTTTCTTACTAGCCTTTTTTCTTAACTGAAGCTGTTTTTTCGCTTTTGCCCTTATAAATATGAGGCCTTATAGACCTTGTTGGAGCAAATTCCCCAAGCTTGTGCCCTACCATAGATTCTGATACAAAAACCGGCACATGTCTTTTGCCATCGTGAACTGCTATAGTATGGGCGACCATTTCCGGAAATATCGTAGAACTGCGAGACCAGGTCTTGATAATCTTTTTATTACTGGTTTCATTTAGTTTTTTTATTTGTTCTAAAAGCTTTTCATCAACAAATGGCCCTTTTTTTAGAGACCTGGACATTATTTCCTCCCATAAAAATTCTTGTAAATTTATTTCTTTCTTCTTTTAATAATAAATTTATTGCTTGCTTTGTTCTTTTTTCTAGTTTTATATCCAAGAGTTGGTTTTCCCCATGGAGTAACAGGATTTCTGCCAGAGGTTTTATTCTTACCTTCACCACCACCATGTGGATGATCGTGCGGGTTCATTGCTGTTCCTCTTACACTTGGCCTGACACTAAGCCACCTGTTTCTTCCTGCTTTGCCAAGATTAATAATGCCATGGTCCGTATTTCCAACCTGACCAATACAAGCTCTGCAATTTATATCAATAAACCTGACTTCATTTGAAGGTAATTTTATCTGCGCATATTTACCTTCCTTTGCCAGTATCCGAGCAGCGCTTCCGGCAGATCTTGCAATTTCTGCACCCTTACCTACTTTAAGCTCAATATTGTGAACTATGGTACCTACAGGAATATTCGCCAGTGGAAGGCAATTACCTGAAACTATATCAACTCTTTCACCTGAAACTACTGTACTGCCAATCTTCAAATCTGAAGGCGCTACTATATAGCTTTTTACTCCATCCATGTACTGGATAAGAGCAATTCTAGCGCTTCTGTTTGGGTCGTATTCCATAGCAACAACCTTTGCAGGCACGTTATCCTTCATACGCTTAAAATCAACTATCCTGTAAAGTCTCTTATGTCCGCCACCTATGTGTCTTGTCGTTATGCGACCGTTATTGTTTCTGCCACCTTTTTTATTCAGGGGACTAGTAAGAGATTTTTCAGGTTCCTTTTTTGTCAGGTTCGAAAAATCTGATACTGTTGCAAATCTCCTGCCGGGAGATACTGGTTTATATTTTTTTAACGCCAATTTTTACCTCCGAAACTATGTTAACCCACCTAAGTTAGACCGTTGATTCGAAAAAGTCTATTTTATCTTTTTTACTAAGAGTTACAATAGCTTTTTTCCTCTTTGAGTTTCTACCCGAAGATTTGCCTATTCTTTTGGGTTTTGACTTAACATTTATGGTATTCACACTCAATACTTTAACATTAAAAATCTTTTCAATAGCTTTTTTAATCTCACCTTTATCAACCCTGAAGTCGATAAAAAAAGAGTACTGCTTGTTTTGAGCAGCAGCATAACTCTTTTCAGAAACTATAGGCGCAATAATAATATCTCTAGGATCTTTCATTACCCAACCCCTTGATAAACTCCAATAATGAATTTTTAGTAAACATTAAATAATCAGCAACTAAAATATTATAAGCGCTTAATCCATTAGAGCTTGAAATCAATACACTTTCAATATTCTTAAATGATTTTGCAGTATTATTATTTATATTTTCCAGAACCAGTAAAACCTTCTTTTCTGCAACTTTTAAATTTTCCAATATTTCCTGAGCTTTTTTAGTCTTTGGGCTCTCAAATGTCATATCTTCCACAACAATTATCTTTTTATTTTTGAACTTTTCGGAAATAGCAATAAATTTTGACTTTCTAATGACTTTTTTATTAAGTTTAAATGAATAATCTCTTGGTTTTGGTCCAAATATTATGCCTCCACCTCTCCAAAGAGGAGACCTGTTTGAACCTGCTCTAGCATTTCCTGTACCCTTTTGTCTCCATGGCTTTCTGCCACCACCGGAAACTTCGCTTCGGCCTTTTGTGCTATGAGTGCCAGCTCTTCGGGTTGCCAGGAATCTCCTTACCTCCTGGTAAAGGATTTCTTCATTGCTGCCCTGCTTTACAACTTCATCAGAAATATTTATTTTTTCTTTTTCTTTGCCTTCTAAATCTATTATGTTCAAACTTGCCATCGTTGCTCCCTGGTTAAAAACTACCTATACTTTTTTTATAAACAGCAAATTGCCTGAAGGACCCGGAACGCTGCCTTTAACAAGAATCAAATTCTGGTCCTGTATTATATCTATAATTTCTGTTGGAGGTATCGTGACTTTTTTGCCTCCCAATCTTCCAGGCATTTTTTTGCCTTTTGCAATTCTTGAAGGTGAAGAACACATTCCAACAGAACCAGGCTGCCTTATATTGTGAGAGCCATGCGACACAGGACCTCTGTGGAAATTGTGTCTTTCTATAACTCCTGCAAAACCTTTGCCTTTTGAATTGCCGGTAATCTTTACTTTATCTCCAACTTTAAATATCTGGATATCTATCTGATCACCGCACTTATAGTCTTTATCAAAATTATCAAACCTGATTTCTTTCAAGTACTTTTTCAAGGGTAGCTTGCCCTTTTCAAAAATACCTTTGATAGGATTGGTCACCTTTTTTTCCTTTACCGGACCAAAGCCTACTTTTAAGGCATTATATCCATCATTGGCAGCATCTTTTACCTGGACAATAATGCAAGGTTCAGCCTCAATTGCTGTAATAAAAATTGCATTTCCAGCATTATTAAAAACTTGGGTTGAACCAACCTTTTTCCCGTATATCGAATTTACCATTTTTACACCACTTTCAAAACAATATTGAAAAAAATATTGAAAATCAAAAAGTTACATTGTATATTTTATATTTCAATCTTTCAATATAAAAAACAAACAATTAAATATTTTTTTATGACTTAATCTCTATATCCACACCCGCAGGAAGACTTAACCTCATAAGCAAGTCCACTGTCTTGGGTGTAGGTTCTATTATGTCTATAAGTCTTTTGTGTACTCTTATTTCAAAGTGCTCTCTTGAGTCCTTGTCAACATGAGGTCCCCTGATAACGCAATACAAATTTCTCTTATTTGGTAATGGTATAGGACCTGATACTTTTGCCCCTGAATTTTCAACCGTTTCAACTATTTTCTTAGCAGAACGATCTATTATTTCATGATCATAGGCTTTTAATTTTATTCTGATTTTTTGTCCCGATTTAGCTGCTGCCACTAAACGCCTCCTACTCTATTATCTTAGTTATGCTTCCCGCACCTATGGTTCTTCCACCTTCACGGATAGCAAATCGCAAACCTTCTTCCATGGCTATGGGTGTAATTAGCTTTATTTCCATTTCGGTATGGTCTCCAGGCATTATCATCTCTGTCCCTTCAGGAAGAGCTACATTGCCTGTTACATCTGTTGTCCTAAAATAGAACTGTGGACGATATCCGGTAAAGAATGGGGTATGTCGTCCTCCTTCTTCCTTTGACAGTACGTATACCTGGCCTTTAAAGTAAGCGTGGGGTGTTATCGATCCTGGCTTTGCTACAACCTGGCCACGCTCTACATCTTCTTTTGTAATGCCGCGAAGGAGAAGCCCTACGTTGTCTCCGGCCTGACCCTCGTCAAGAAGTTTTCTAAACATCTCAACGCCTGTTACTACTGTCTTTTGAATCTTGTCTGATATTCCTACTATATCTACGTTATCTCCAATCAGAACTTTCCCTCTGTCAATTCTGCCGGTAACTACTGTGCCTCTGCCTGTTATTGAAAATATATCTTCAATAGGCATAAGGAATGGCTTGTCTATTGCTCTTTCGGGAGTCTTGATGTATTCATCTACTCTTGCCATAAGCTCCAATATAGGGCTGCAGGAAGCACATTCGGTTTTGCCGCATCCGCATTCCATTGATTTTAGCGCAGACCCTTTTACTATTGGTATTTCATCTCCCGGAAATTCATATGCGGTAAGCAGATCTCTTACTTCAAGCTCAACTAACTCTATTAGCTCAGGGTCATCTACCATATCTGTCTTGTTTAAAAATACTACCATGTAAGGCACTCCAACCTGACGGGCAAGCAGGATATGCTCACGGGTTTGCGGCATGGGCCCGTCTGCCGCCGATACTACAAGTATTGCGCCATCCATCTGTGCTGCGCCTGTTATCATGTTCTTTACGTAATCGGCATGACCAGGGCAGTCTACGTGTGCATAGTGACGCTTTTCTGTCTCGTACTCTACGTGAGCTATTGCTATTGTTATGCCTCTCTCACGCTCTTCGGGTGCATTGTCTATGGAATCAAAGGACCGGGCTTCAACATTTAATCCTTTTGATTTTAGACAATATGTAATAGCTGATGTCAGTGTTGTTTTTCCATGGTCAACGTGTCCGATGGTGCCAACGTTAATGTGTGGTTTTGTTCTTTCAAATTTTGCTTTTGCCATAATATGTCCTTTCTTGTAATTTCATTGTAATGTCTTGTTAAAAAGTTACCGTTATTTAATATAATCTAAACCGCTATGCTTCCCTTTACTCGTCTTATAATTTCATTAGCGAGGGCATCGCCAGTAGGCTCGTATTTCTTAAACTGCATGGTAAAGGTTGCTCTACCCTGGGTCTTAGACCTTACGTCTGTCGCATAGCCGAACATCGAAGCAAGCGGAACATCAGCTTTAACAATTCGCATATTGTTCCTTAGATTTACAGAAAATATCTTACCTCTTCTGGCATTAAGATCCCCAATAACTTCGCCCATGTACTCATCCCCCACTACTACTTCCACATCCATTATTGGTTCAAGTATTATGGGAGCGCCTTTTACCATGGCTTCTCTTAACGCTTTTCCACCCGCAATCCTGAAAGCAAGCTCTGATGAGTCAACTTCATGATATGACCCATCAAGAAGAACAGCTTTAATGTCAACTATAGGATACCCTGCAAGATCACCGCTTTGCATTGCATCTACTATTCCCATTTCAACTGGCTTTATATACTCTCTAGGTATAGCTCCGCCTTTAGTTTTATCGATAAATTCAAATCCTTTTCCATACTCATTGGGTATAAAATCAACAATTACATGGCCGTACTGGCCCTTCCCACCGCTCTGTCTTATGTATTTTCCTTCAACCTGTACTTCGCGCGTAATTGTCTCCCTGTATGAAACCTGAGGTCTTCCGACATTTGCATCCACATTAAACTCTCTTATAAGCCTGTCAACAATTATCTCCAGGTGAAGCTCTCCCATACCCGCAATAATAGTCTGTCCGGTTTCACCATCTGTGTAAACCTTAAAAGTCGGATCTTCTTCAGTAACCTTATTTAATGCAATTGAAAGCTTCTCCTGATCAACTTTTGTCTTTGGTTCAATTGCAATGTAGATAACTGGCTCAGGGAAGACTATTGTTTCAAATCTAATAGGCTTTGTCGGGCTGCACAGCGTATCTCCTGTTTTTATATTCTTAAGTCCAACAATACCGATGATATCACCGCAACAAGCCTCTTCAATAGCGACCCTGGTGTTTGCATGCATCTCAAGAATCTTACCAATTCTTTCTTTATTTTCAGTATTTGCATTTAAAATCTGTGTTCCGCTCTTAAGAATTCCCGAATAAACTCTTACATAGCTAAGCTTGCCAACAAAAGGATCAGTCATTATCTTAAAAAGAAACCCGGAAAAAGCTTCTTCATCGCTTGCTTTACGGTTTTCTTCTTTCTCAGTATAAGGATTAATTCCCAAAGGGGAAGGCACATCAAGAGGAGAGGGTAAATAGTCTATTACTGCATCGAGTAAAAATTGTACACCTTTATTTTTAAAGGAAGCTCCGCATAGGACGGGAATTCCTTTCCCACTCAATGTAATTTCCCTGATTGCAGCAATTAATTCTTCTTGGCAAATTTCATTATTTTCAACGTATTTATTTAATATTTCATCGTTATAGTTTGCAATATTTTCAACGAGCTCCTGCCTGTGCTTGTTGGCAATAGATTTAAGATCGCCAGGTATGTCTTCTATGCTATATTTTAGTCCCATCACATCTTTGTAAATAATTGCCTTCATGCTGATAAGATCAATAATCCCCGTAAACTTATCTTCCTTACCAATAGGGATTTGCACAGGCATAGGATTTGTGTCAAATTTGCTCTTCATCATATCAATAACATAAAAGAAGTCTGCGCCGCTGCGGTCCATCTTATTTATGAACGCAATTCTTGGAATGTTATATTTCGTAGCCTGGCGCCAGACCGTTTCTGATTGAGGCTCTACACCACCAACTGCACAAAAAATTGCAATAATTCCATCAAGAACTCTTAACGACCTTTCAACTTCAACGGTAAAATCAACATGGCCGGGAGTATCTATTATATTAATCCTGTAATCTTTCCAAAAACATGTAGTCGCTGCAGAAGTTATTGTAATGCCACGCTCCTGCTCCTGTATCATCCAGTCCATAACAGCAGCGCCATCATCAACTTCTCCTATTTTATAAGTTTTGCCTGTGTAATAAAGCATTCGCTCGGTAGTCGTAGTCTTACCTGCGTCTATATGAGCAGCAATTCCTATGTTTCTTACATTACTTAAAGATACTTTTCTAGCCATTTTTATGTTACCAATAAATTACCATCTGTAATGGGCAAAAGCTTTGTTAGCCTCTGCCATTTTGTGCAGATCTTCTTTTTTCTTTATGCTATTGCCCGTATTGCTCGCTCCATCGAGAATTTCTCCAGCAAGCCTGTCAGCCATTGTTTTTTCTCTTCTTTTCCTTGAAAAACCAATTATCCACCTAAGCGCCAGAGCATTAGCTCTATCAGGTGTTACTTCTACTGGAACCTGATAAGTAGCGCCTCCAACTCTTCTTGATTTAACCTCAAGCACTGGCCTGACATTATCAAGGCATTTATCAAATATGCCTATTGGATCTTCTTTAGTCTTATCCTTTAAAATTCTTAAACTTCCATATACTATTTGCTCGGAAATACCTTTTTTACCCATCATCAGTATTTTATTAATCAGCTGACTTACAATTTCATTCTTATACACCGGGTCTGGTATTATTTTTCTTTTTGGTGGACTACCTCTTCTTGCCATTTAATAACTCCTTAAAAACTCCATAAATTTATTTTGGTTTTTTAGCGCCATATCTTGACCTTGCAGATCTTCTGTTCTCTACTCCTCCAGTGTCAAGAGTTCCTCTAACAATTTTATATCTAACACCAGGAAGGTCTTTTACTCTTCCTCCTCTTATAAGAACAATAGAGTGTTCCTGTAGGTTGTGTCCTACCCCGGGGATATAAGCCGTTACTTCAATACCATTTGTGAGCCTTATCCTTGCAACTTTTCTTAAAGCTGAGTTTGGTTTCTTTGGGGTAGTCGTATATACCCTCACGCACACACCTCTCTTAAGAGGATTCTCCTGCAAAGCAGGTGTCTTCTTCTTTTTAATTATATTTTTTCTTCCTTTTCTTACTAACTGACTAATTGTAGGCATATATACCTTTTCCTTTATACAATTTTTACAATTAATTAATACTAATATGTTTAAAATGAATTTCTTTAGCTAAAATGCTATGGCGTTCTTTTAAGACACGAAAAAAAAGATTACCATTATCAATATAAAATGTCAACAGAAACCTAGCATCATCCAATCTTCCTATATTTTTTTAAATATTTATTTCCAGGTCATGTTTTTCAACATCCCCAGAACTTTTAAACATTTCAATTTCTTCTCTTGCTTCTTCAGTATGCCCTGGGTAGGTTAGCTCTATATCTCTGTACCGGCTCATGCCGGTTCCTGCAGGTATTGATTTACCGATAATTACATTCTCTTTAAGACCTATTAAATAATCAATCCTGTTGTCAAGCGCAGCATCAGTTAAAACCTTTGTTGTTTCCTGGAAAGAAGCAGCTGCAAGGAAGCTGTCAGTTGCAAGTGATGCTTTTGTAATACCCAGCAAATTCTGTTTTGCTACTGCATGGACCTTGTCATTGGCTATAAGCTTCTTGTTTTCTTTTTCAAAAATAAGCCTGTCAACAAGCTGGCCTGGTAAAAATGAGCTGTCTCCGGCATCCAGTATGGTAACTTTTTTCAGCATCTGCCTTACAATTACTTCAATATGCTTGTCTTTGATGTCAACTCCCTGAGATTTGTAAACAGCTTGGACCTCTTTTACAAGATATTGTTCGCATTCTTTAATACCTTTAATTTTTAAAATATCATGAGGATTTCTAATGCCTTCAGTCAATTGATCACCCGTAGATATATATGCTCCATCACTTATTCTAATCTTTGTTCTTGCGGGAACCTGATAGGTTTTTTCAGCGCCATCTTCTTCATTTTTTATTGTTATCATCCTGAATTTAGAATCAACGTCTTCTATAAGTACTTTACCTGAAATTTCTGCAATAAATGCATGTTCTTTAGGCCTTCTTGCTTCAAATAACTCTACTATTCTTGGAAGACCACTTGTAATGTCCATGCCTTCAAAGGTTTTTTCATGCTTATGAGCATGGGTTTTTCTTTTTGCAGTAAATATAATCTTTGCAAATACTTCGCCTTCTTCAATATTTATACACTTATTTATCTGTATAACCTCACCTTTTGGAAATATTACATCAACGATAGCTCCGCTATCCATTTTGATCTGGAAAGTCAGCCTGCCATTTACATGTTCAATATTTACTTCAATAACTTCATCAGAGGGATTCTCGGTAAAGGCGTTTTTTTTAAGATTTAACTGTTCAAGAAGTTCTTTCCTGAGTACAATTTTACCTTTAACAGGAGATTTTACTGACCTCTGGATAACGGTACTCGCAATACCACCAGTATGGAAAGTACGCATGGTAAGCTGTGTTCCGGGTTCACCAATAGACTGGGCAGCAATTATTCCTACTGCTTCCCCTATGGCAATGAGATTTCCTGATGCAAGATCTCTCCCATAGCATTTCTGGCAAACACCAAACTCAGATTCGCACGTAAGCGGTGAACGAACCTTTACACTTTCAATATTTGCATGTATCAGTTGCTGGAGTTCTTTTTCTTTTATTTCTTCACCACTTTTTACAATAACCTTTTCTATCTTTGGATTCTCAACATCTTCAGCACAAATTCTTCCAATAAGGTTGACATTGGGCTCACCTTCAAGGGTTAGGACATAATTACTTATCCCTTCTTCTGTTCCACAGTCAATAATTCTAATAATGGACTCCTGTGCAACATCAACAAGTCTTCTCGTTAAATAACCCGAATCTGCGGTACGCAGCGCCGTATCAGCAAGACCCTGCCTTGCACCATGTGTTGATACGAAATATTCAAGAACTGTCAGCCCTTCCCTGAAGTTTGACTTAATAGGCCTGTCCTGGATATCGCCCCTTGCATTTGCAACCAGGCCACGCATCCCAGCAAGCTGCCTGAGCTGTTTGATATTGCCACGTGCGCCTGAAGTTGCCATCATATAAACAGAGTTGAATTTATCAAAATTCTTCTCCATTGCTTCTGCTACGCTTTCACTTGCCTGAGACCACTTCTGTATAACACTCTGGTGTCTTTCTGCATCTGTTATCAGGCCGTCCTTATAAAAACTCTCAAATCTTTCGATTTCTTTTTCCACTTTTTCCAATATTGCAGCTTTTTCCGGTGGTACGATGATATCACCAATACCAATAGTAAGCCCTGACTTGGTTGCATATGTAAATCCTTTTTCCTTAATTGCATCAAGCATCTTGGTAACTTCAGTTTGTGGATACCTGTTTATACAATCAGATATGACAAAAAGTAAGGATTTCTTGTTTATTTCCTTGTTGACAAAACCATAATCCTCTGGCAGTGACTGGTTGAAAATAATTCTGCCGACTGTAGTCTTTATTACTTTTTTATTTATTCTTACCTTTACCATTGAATGCAGGCTTATTATATTGTAATCATAATCTAAAATTGCATCCTCAGGACTAAGATAGAATCTTTCCTTCCCGTCTCCTGTTTCGCGATCGCTCGTAAGATAATAAAGCCCAAGCACCATATCCTGTGAAGGAATAGTAACAGGCTCGCCGCTTGCAGGGGATAAAATATTATTTGAAGAAAGCATAAGAACCAGGGCCTCAGCCTTTGCTTCGTTTGAAAGCGGAACATGTACTGCCATCTGGTCTCCGTCAAAGTCTGCATTAAATGGAGGACAAACCAGCGGGTGGATCTGTATAGCTTTGCCTTCAACCAAAATTGGCAGGAAAGCCTGAATTCCCAATCTGTGCAGAGTAGGCGCTCTGTTAAGAAGCACGGGATGATTTTTAATAACACCCTCCAATACATCCCAAACTTCATCGCTTCCTTTGTCAACCATTGTTTTTGCACTCTTGATGTTTTGCGTAATGCCCTGCTCAACAAGTTCTTTCATTACAAAAGGCTTGAAAAGCTCAAGAGCAATTATTTTTGGCAGCCCGCACTGATAAAGTTTAAGTTTTGGGTTTACTACAATAACTGATCTGCCTGAATAATCAACACGTTTGCCCAACAGGTTCTGCCTGAATCTTCCTTGCTTTCCTTTAAGCATATCGCTTAAGGATTTAAGTGGCCTGTTTCCGGCGCCGAGGACTGCTTTTCCACGCCTGCCATTATCAAACAGGGAATCAACTGCTTCCTGAAGCATCCTTTTTTCATTATTTATAATTATTTCCGGCGCAATAAGCTCAAGTAGCTTTTTTAACCTGTT
>JAHILC010000160.1 GCA_018897225.1 Actinomycetota bacterium | reverse complement strand
TATTTAAAAAACATATTATATTTATAGTAATAAATTTCCTTAAATAGTATTTCAAATAAAACAAAATCAGTATTAGGCGAAAGATTCAAGAAATTAAAACAACTTCAAAATTTAAAATTACAAAAAGAGAACTGCTGCTTGAAGATATTTTTTATTCCCTTACCAATATAGTAAAGGACGCAATAATTGTTGCAGATTCTTACAGAAAAATAGTTTTTTGGAACAAGGCTGCAGCAAAGATTTTCAATTATACGTCAGTTGAAATACTTGGAAAATCGGTAGGTCTCATTATCCCTCAGGACCTGCTTAATTTTAATGATACTAAATCCAGCAATAAATCGAAAAAAAATATACCAACCAACAAGTTAAGCTCCAAAGAAAAATTTATAGAAATTATAGGCAGGAAAAAGAATAACAGCCGCATACCACTTGAGGTTTCAATAACTTCATGGGAATCCGAGAAGGGACTCTTTTTCACTCTGGTAATCCGGGATATAACAACCCGTAAAAATGCTGAAGAGAAACTAAGATATTTAAGCTTTCATGATAATTTAACAGGTCTTTACAATAGAAGTTACTTTGAAGAGGAACTGCGAAGGCTTGATACCGCAAGGCAGCTTCCACTTAGCATTATAGTGGGCGACATAGACGGCTTCAAGCTGGTAAACGATGTATTTGGCTATAAGGAAGGTGACAGCTTGCTTAAGAGTCTTGCAAAAGTCTTGAAGGAATCCTGCAGGGCAGACGATATCCTGGCAAGATGGGGCGGAGATGAATTCGTCATACTTTTACCAAAGACTGACAGCAGGGCAGCATCAGAAGTTATTACAAGAATTGAAAAAAAGAGCAAAAGTATTGGAGACAATGAAATACCTTTAACCATATCTCTCGGGTTTGCTTTTAAGGATAAAATCACTTTGAATATTGAAGACATAATAAAAGAAGCAGAAGTTTCAATGAAACAAAAGAAGCTTCTTCAAAGTAAAAAGATATCAAGCATGATCATATCTTCAATTGAGAAGAAGCTTAGAAAGAAAAGCCAGGAATCACAGGATATTGCAGAAAGAATAAAGATCATGGCTGTCGCCCTGGGAAAAGCTCTAAAACTTCCAAAAAGTGAAATGGATGATTTAATTCTCCTTGCATTATTTCAAAACATAGGAAAAGTTGCAATAAAAGACAGCATATTATCTAAAAAGACAAAGCTTAAGAGCAATGAGTTTGGGGTAATGAAGCTGCATCCTGAAATTGGATACAGGATTGCAAAATCTTCTTCTCATCTTGTAAGAATCGCTGATGCAATTCTTGCACATCATGAAAACTGGGACGGATCAGGATATCCCCATCACCAGAAGGGAAGCAAGATACCAATCATTGCAAGAATTATTGCAATAGTAAATGCTTATGATGTAATGGTTTATGGCAGGCATTATAAAAAACCTGTTTTAAAAGAAGAAGCTATTAAGGAACTGAAGAGGTGTTCAAGAAAGCAGTTCGACCCGCAGCCTGTTAGCAAGTTCATCGAAATTCTCCAGGAAAAGGAAGCCAACCTTAGCCTGTTTCAGGAAGTGTAATGTGAAATACTTGCAGGATTTAAGATTTGGAGTGATGAGAAAAAATATTTAAATGAACTTGATAAAAAAAAGCAAAGCGGCATTATTTACCAGTGTAATTAAAAGCAAAGCACTGGAGTATAATATAAACTTAAATATTAAAAAACAGGAATATGACAGATAAAATTATCGCAAATTACCCTAAGCTCATCACCGATCTTACGTCCCTCATTGAGCAGGGACGTAAAACAGTGGTACGGTATGTGAATACTGTTCTGGTGGCTACTTATTGGCTCATCGGCAGAAGGATTGTAGAGCATGAGCAAAAAGGGAGCAAACGGGCAGGGTATGGAGGAGAATTACTCCAAAAATTATCTCAAGATCTAAATAGGAGATTTGGGCGTGGTTTTTCCACGGATAATCTCGAAGCAATGCGTCGCTTCTATTTGAGTTATCCAATTGAAATTTCCGAGACACTGTCTCGGACATTTCAATTATCATGGTCCTATAAAACATATCTCGTATATAAAACCTTAGATTGTACTTGACGGTTATAACTAATTAGCATAAACTATATTATATGCAAGCTACAGTTTTAGAAAAATTAATAACTGACTGGAATCCTCACTTTGAGGACGTTAGTCGTGGCGCCTGGAAGGGGACAATACCTCGAGAGAAGTATTTAAAAACACTTAAAGAGCTTATAAATATACGCCACACAGTGATTCTGACAGGCGTTCGGCGTGCCGGCAAATCAGTCCTGATGCAACAACTGGCTGGCTGGCTTATAGAGGAGCAAAAAGTCCCGCCCCAAAATGTTGTTTATCTATTTTTGGAAGATATACAAGTGAGTCAATATCTCAAACTTGGAGCCGATCTTCTAGAATCACTTTATACTTATTATCTTGAACACTATAATCCTCAAGGCAGGGTGTATCTCTTCTTAGACGAAATACAGGGCATTAAAGACTTTAACCGCTGGATAGGCAGCCGATATGAGCGAAAGGAAAATATAAAGTTTCTTATTTCCGGATCCCGGAAGTCGCTTATAGAAGCGGAAAGTGCGGAAGTTTTAACTGGCCGGAATGTTCAAATAGATGTGTATCCATTTAACTTTTATGAATACCTGCTGGTTCACAATATAGAGGTGAGGGGAGAGGAAAAAGCACAGTCTATTTGGGACTTAAATTCCAGCCGTCAAATACCCATTCTCCACCATCTCGGCAATTACTTATATGAGGGCGGGTATCCAGAGATAGTCCTTGCTAAAAACGAAACGGAAAAAAGAGCAATAGCCTCCGGGTATTATCGGGATAGTGTTACCCGTGACGTGTTGATACCCAACCATCTCCGAAACGCGAGAGATGTTGAAGTATTGGGGCTGCAGATACTTTCTGATTTTACTAAAACCCACACCTTAAGTAGCTTAAGTAAACCTAATAAATTATCAGTAGACACAGTTAAAAACTATCTAGAATATTTTACAAAAGCTTACTTATTCTTTGAAAGCACGTATTTTTCCTATAAAACCAAAGTAACACAAGATATCCAAAGACCCAGAAAAATTTATGTAGTTGATAATGGGTTACGCAACTTTAATACTGCGCAGCTTAGACCGGATTTAGGCCAGTGTGCCGAAAATGTAACTTTCTTAGAGCTTAAAAGGAACAATGTAGCCATATCTTATTGGAAAGGGAAGCGAGAAGTAGATTTTGCGGTTCTTAATCCTAGTTTGTCTTTATATAATGTTTCCTACACCGATCAACCACATGATAGGGAAGTGGAGGGTTTGCTTGAAGGTTTAAAAGAATTCAAATTAGATAGGGGAGTGATACTCACCAAAAATTATTTCACTAAGAAAGAACTAGAAGGGAAAACCATAGAGTTTATACCATTATGGGTTTGGTTAATTTTAAATGGGAGAGTATTTTTTAAAGAAAACTTTAATTAAGCGTAAAAAACAGAAGACATTTAGGGAGGTGGAAAACAACGGGTTGTCAAGAGAGAGAAGGGGAGGAAAAGTGTAAACTGACTTTAGATCTGAATAAGTTCTTTAGTCAGATGACTACCTCAGTCCTTTGCCAGACTTCCAAGATAAGACTCTATTGCTTCTTTGGCGGTATAGTGATGAATTTTCACATTAGCACAGTATAACATAAATCAGATTTCTATGATAATGATGTACGGGGATGTTCCTTGCACGTCAATCTTTTCATTGACAATGAAAACAATTTG
>JAHILC010000159.1 GCA_018897225.1 Actinomycetota bacterium | reverse complement strand
GGGCGCTTTTATATGCATATTTTTACAATTTGTTGTTTTTAGCCTGCAATTTGATTGTAAAAATCAGAAATTATTTAATAATAAGCAAATTAATAATTTTTTGATATAATTCTAAATAATTTACTTTAAAAATTAGGAGAATTTATGGATATTGAGTTTGAAGGAAAAAAGGGTACCGGCAGGCTGCTTATAATTAGCTATGATATCATAGGCAAGCAGATGGCTGGTCCTGGTATCAGATTTTATGAGTTTGCCAAGATCCTGTCCAATTATATTGATGTTACTCTGGCAGCTCCAACAAGAATTGATATAAATACTGAAGGTTTCAGGGCAGTAACTTATAACACTGGTAATTTTAAAACCTTAAAGAGATATACAGAAATTTCAGACATCATACTTATCCAGGGACATATTCTTCATTACTTCCCATTTTTAAAAAATTATAAAGGTAGGGTAATAGTTGATCTCTACAATCCTTTCAATCTCGAAAGCCTTGAGATGTTCAGAAATAATAATATGGCTGAAAGGATGCGCATTGATAAAAACAACATTGATCTTTTAAAATTTCAGCTAGGGATTGGTGACTTTTTCATATGCGCCAGCGAGAAACAAAGAGACTATTGGCTGGGTATGTTAAATGCAATGGGCAGGATAAATCCATTCAACTATGACTGGGATGATACGCTAAAAAAACTAATCGATATCGTACCTTTCGGCATCCCTTCCACGCCTCCCCAGCATACAGGTGAGGGCATAAGGAAGTTTATGCCTGCTATTAGGGAGGACGATTTGATTGTATTATGGGGTGGAGGCGTTTGGAACTGGCTGGATCCAATAACAGTTATAAAAGCAATATGGGAAATAACCAGGAACAGGAAGGACATAAAGCTTGTATTTAGCGGAATAAAGCATCCTGACCCCAAGCTGCCGGAAATGAAAAAATGCATTGATGCAATAAATTTAAGCAAAGAACTAGACCTATATGACAAATTTGTATTTTTCAACGAATGGACACCTTACGAAATAAGGCAAAATTTTCTTCTTGAATCAAATGCAGGGCTTTCAATTCACCTGGAAAAGATAGAGACAGAGTTTGCTTATAGAACAAGAGTAATGGACTATATATGGGCAAAGCTTCCTATAATAACTACAGAGGGTGATTCAATTGCAAAGATGGTAAAAGATGAAAATATCGGCGAGGTAGTGAAGTATGGCAGTACCCATCAGCTTGCAAGAGTTATTGAAAGCATGTTGGTTAACAAGAGCCTGAAAGATATTTACAGGAAAAATCTTGAAAAAATAACGCCAAGGTTTTACTGGGAAAATGTGACGAAACCGCTTATTAATTACTGTCTTGAAGCAGATTATGCTTCTGATAAAAAGAAAATAGTAGAGTTAATCGATGTTCAAAACAGCAAGATTTCAAACATCATAAAATCCAATTTCAGCGGAGCAACCAACATACTTGTTTTAACTTCGAATTTATACCAGGATAAGGATATATTAAAAAGCGAGGAAATCGGCAAAGTATTTTATCTGGAAGTTGATAGTGACCCGGATAATTTAAAAGCTGATCTGGGGGCTCTTGATAAGGTTGGCGTTTTAAAATCAAAAATTCTGAGCAGGACCAGATTTGATGGAGTAATAATAAACAACACATTTAAGAGAATTAATCCCAAATTTTTTTATGATCTTTTAAATGTAGTTGGAATGAAACTCAAGACTGATGGAATTTTATTCTTTTCTGTGCCTGAAAACAGGGGTCTTCTAAAGTCATTTGCCGGAGAAAAAAATGTTAACAGGACAGGTGAAAGGATGGATGAATTTACAATTGAATTCATGTTTAAGAATACGGGCTATGAAATAGTTAGCAAGGGCACCTGGGATAAAATTGAATTTATTGATAAAGAAAAAGAACCTGAAGGAAAGACAAGCAACTATCAGTTCCAGGATTTATATGGTAAAAACGAACTTCTGGGTTTGTATGAAATTAAGCTTTCAAGAAAAGATTTTAAAGAACTAACACTTCTTAAAGGCTTAAATATCCTTGAATCTGAAGAGTTTGTTAAAGATAAGAGTCTTAAAGGCAAGATAAGAAAATATATGTATCTTTTAACCAGCCTGTATTTTGAAAACTTACGCAAAAGTTACAATTCTTCAATGCAGGCAATCAACAACAATATACAGCTGCAGATAAACAGGGAATTAAATGAGCTTAATTTCAAGAATAGAGAGAGAATGATATTCATTTACTATAATATTTTTAAAACTCTTGAAAGACAGATATCAAATTTGAGCATAGATACCGGAAGTATCAGAGGGATACTTAAGGGAATGGGAGGCCGCTGCGACGATGAGAACAATGTCCTTGATGAAAGACTGGAAGTTTTACTTGGTGACCTGGACAATCTTGATAGAATTATGGGCCTTACGCTGTCAAACAAGTATTACATTGCTAAAAAATTGTAGATTATTTTTTTGAGTTATTATGGAGAAGGAGAGAAGTAATTTGAGTCTGACAAAGTCAATACTATTAATTTTGTTAAGCATAGTTATTGCTGTAGGCGGCCAGGTCTTGCTAAAGATAGGCCTTAACAAAATAGGCAGCGTAAATGTTAATAGCCTTAGCGGCCTGGGGCATCTTTTTTTAGGCATTATTAAAAGCCCGATGGTTATGGCGGGGCTTTTTTGTTATGTGATTTCAGCAGCTATCTGGCTTGTAGTATTATCAGCAGTTGAATTGAGTTTTGCATATCCATTTATAGGCTTAACATATGTTTTAATATTGTTTATCTCGAAGTTTGTTCTCAAAGAAGGTGTTAATCCTATCCGGTGGGTTGGAGCTGCCATAATAACTATTGGTGTGGTAGTAATCTCTCGTGGATAGGCTAAAGTTTTAATTGAAAACCAACAGGAGCATAACAATTGGTAACTTGCGATTATCCCTGCATCTCAATTATTACCGTAAATTATAACGGCTTAAGGTTTCTAAAAAACCTTTTCAATTCCATTTCAAACCTTAATTACCCTGAAGATAATATTCAGGTAATAATGGTTGATAATGGTTCAACAGATGGTTCGGTCGAATTTGTCAGAAGCAATTTTCCTGAAGTTGAAGTTTTAGTTTTAAATAAAAATTCAGGTTATGCAGGCGGCAACAATGAAGGTTTTAAGCATGCCGGGGGCCAGTATGTAGCATTAATCAATAACGACTGCAGTGTTGATGCCAATTGGCTGACAGCCATGGTCAATATTATGAACTCTAATTCCAGGGAAAATAAAGTGGGGGCTGTCAGTTCAAAAGTTGTCTTTTTTTACAAGTATCTTGTTCTTGATTTTTTTATTAGGAATGGAGAAAAGGTTAGCCCGGGCGACAGTAACGATATTTATAGGGCAAGGCTTTCGGGTTTTAATATTAAATGCTCTGATGTTAAGGAAAAGGACCTGCTTGAGAAAAGCCTGAAATTTCTTGAAGGATTTCATCTCCAGTCAAGGGATGGTAAAAATGGTAAATTTGCATATAAACTAAAAACAAAGGCAACTCTGGCAGTGCCAATTCCTGCTGGCGGGAATAACACCGGTGGGGATAATGTTACCCTAAGCTTTGATGCAAGCTCTCTTAACGGGGCAAATAGATTAACTATTACCATTTCTGGAAAAGAGATTTGCAGTGTCGGTCTTGATGAAACTACCAAAAATATAGCGCTTAGCTTAACCAAAGATTTATTTTACTTAAAAAAAGACATTATCAACAGCTGCGGAACTGAAATAAACAAGGCTTTTTATTCCAGAGACAGGGGCTTTAATAAAATTGATGAGGGGCAGTTTGATAATGTTGAAGAAATTTTTTCACCAAGCGGAAGCAGTCTTTTAATAAACAGGCAGCTCCTGGATGAAGTTGGTTTTTACAGTAAAAACTTTTTTACATATTATGAAGATATAGATTTATTCTGGAGAGCAAGGCTTAAAGGCTGGAAAGTTTTTTTCACTCCCGATTC
>JAHILC010000158.1 GCA_018897225.1 Actinomycetota bacterium | reverse complement strand
TTTTTTCTTATAAACTCCAAAATCTTTTTGTGATAAGGCATAAGTTCTGTTTTGGGGCCGTTAGATATTTCCGGCAGAAGTTTTTTTACTCTTAAAAGTTCGTCAATTATGCCATCGGTAAAGTATTCCAGCCAATTGGTGAAATCAATTGAATCTACAATATCGTAGTAGTTACCTAAAACACCTATATTATTGAAATAGTTGGTAACGTTTCTGTTGTAGTAATTTTCAAAACTGAAAAGATTAAAGGTGTCAAGACCCATGTCTGCTAAAAGAATCTTTGTAGAAAGTCTAGCTGTTCTACCGTTGCCATCCATAAACGGATGAATAACCACAAATTGCTTATGAAAAATACCAGCGATAATGAGTGGATCAATTACACCTTTGCTGTTAGTAGTAAAGCTCACCAAATCATTCATTAATTGGGATAAATCTTTGGCGTCAGGTGGCCAATATACTGTTTTTCCTGCCTTAGGATTATTTACAAATACAGGTTCTACTCTTAACTTTCCGAGCTGATATTGAGGTACTAATTTATCAACCACTTGTTTTTGAATAGATAAAATTAAATCAAGGCTAAAAGGGATAGAACCTTTTTGTGGATTTTTATTTAACTCTTCTAAAGCTTTATTATAATTTACTACCTCTTGTTCGCTACTTCTTAGGTTTTGGGGTTGGGTTTTAAGAATTTGTTTTACATCTGTTAGAGGTAAAGGATTACCTTCTATGCTGGTTGAGGCGTAGGTTGAAATTTCCATAGCATTTCTTTCGAGTTCATAGAGCACAACTTTAGTAAATTTTCTGTTGTTAAGTTCCAAAACGATAGAGCTTATTTGCTTAATATTTGAAAGCAGTCTGTTGGTAATAGTATAAATAGGTTTAAACATTATAGACGAATTATAGTCGATTAATAGACGATTTACAACTATTTTCAATAGGGATTATAGTGATTGTTGTCATACATGGTTTTTAACCCCTAATAAAATTACCTCAAGTTTGTCCAACCCGGAGGTTCCGTAAAAGATAAGCAGGTTATAGATTTCTGCAATAAAAACAAAATCGTCATGATATTTACAGGCAAAAGGCATTTTAAACATTAAGGCATAAAATATTAATGGGCTCCAAGCATATTAAATATGGCAGGGAGCCCATTTTAGGTGGAGGGTGAAAAATTAATAAAATTTGCTATGCAACTACTGATGTAATTTTCTGCATTGCTTCGCTATTCATGCTCCGGGTTTTCTGGCTTACAAAAGGATCAGATTCCAGAGTATTTTTTACCACTTCATCAATATTATCCACAAAAACCAGGTCTAGTCCTTTAAGTATAGTCTGGGGAACTTCAGTCAGGTCTTTTTTATTTTTTGCAGGAAGAATAACTTTTTTTAAGCCTGCTCTTTTTGCTGCAAGCAACTTTTCCTTAAGGCCTCCGATTGGCAGGACCCTTCCTCGAAGTGTTATCTCTCCAGTCATTCCAACATCTCTTAGCACCGGGATTCCAGTCATTGCAGAAATAAGCGATGTAGTAATAGAAACCCCGGCCGAAGGTCCGTCTTTTGGAATAGCGCCTGCAGGAACATGAATATGTATATCAGACTTATTGAAAAGATTATCACTGATTCCAAATTCATGCGCTTTTGAATGCACAAAACTGATTGCAGCTTTAGCAGATTCCTGCATTACTTCTCCCAGGCTTCCGGTTAGTATCAATCTTCCGGTACCCTTATAGTGGGTTGATTCAATTAATATTATATCTCCTCCTACAGGAGTATAAGCAAGCCCGGTTGCAACGCCAACACTGTTCTTATCTTCAATTTCGCTGGGCTGGATTTTGGAAACACCAAGATAATCGGAAACTTTTTTCCTTGTGACTATTTTAGGGTACTTCTTGCTTTCAAGAATTTCACGCGCTATTTTTTTATAAATATTGGCTATTTCTCGCTCCATATTTCTAACGCCAGCTTCTCTTGTATATTCTTCTGCTAAAAGAAGTATTGCATCCCTGCTGAACTTAATGTCATATTTTTCAACACCTTGTTCTTTTAACTGCTTCGGAATGAGAAATTTTTCAGCGATATGAATTTTTTCTTCAGAACTGTATCCAGGTATTTCAATTATTTCCATCCTGTCTCTCAATGCGGGATGAATTGTATCCAATATGTTTGCCGTAGTTATAAACATTACATTTGATAAATTAAAAGGCACTTCAAGGTAATGGTCCCTGAACGAATTATTCTGTTCAGGATCAAGCACTTCAAGCAATGCAGATGACGGATCCCCTCTGTAATCTGCTCCAACTTTGTCAATTTCATCAAGCATGAATACGGGGTTGTTTGTCTTAACTTGAGACAAGCCCTGAATTATCCTGCCTGGAAGCGCACCCACGTAAGTTCGCCTATGGCCTCTTATTTCTGCTTCATCTCTGATTCCACCTATAGACATTCTTATGAATTTCCTACCCATAGATTTAGCTATTGACTGGCCCAGGGAAGTCTTGCCTACGCCGGGAGGCCCGACAAAACAAAGAATGGGGCCTTTTGTAGCTTTGCCTTTCAATTTTCTCACTGCAAGATAATCCAGTATGTGTTCCTTAACTTTTTCAAGGTCATAATGGTCGCCATCAAGCACTTTCTTTGCTTTTTTTAAATCAAGCACATCCTTGGTTTTTTCAGACCACGGTATATCCAGCATCCAGTCAATGTATGTCCTGATGTATGAATACTCAGGTGACATTGTAGACATGGTCTCCAGTCTCTTTATTTCCTTTTTAACTTTTTCTTTTGCATCCTTTGGAAGATCTTTTTTATTCAACTTTTTTTCAAGCTCAGTAATAAGTTCAAAAGACTCATCTGATTCTCCAAGCTCATCTTTAATTGCTTTTAACTGCTGCCTTAGGTAATATTCACGCTGAGTTTTTCCTACTTCCTTCTGTACCTTATCCCTTATCTGAGACTGAACTTCGAATTTGCGAAGTTCTTCAGAAAGTAAATCAGTTAGTTTTTTAAGGCGGCTCTGGATATTAGTTTCTTCTAGAATTTCCTGTTTCTGTTTTGTTTCAGCAAGCAGGTATGAAGCAAACAAATCAGCCTGAACTTCAGGCTTTGAAATATTGGTAGCTGCTACAACAAAAGCGGTAGGCAGCGGTATCCCAAGCTGAATGAATTTTTCAACCTGCATTCTTATAGTTGTATTTAAATTTTCAATTTCATTGTTAAATACAAAAGGCTCTTCTTGCAATACTTCTGTAAATACCCTGAAATAGGGCTCAACCTGGGTAAAGTATTTTATTCTTATCCGGGCAATACCTTCAACGACGCACTTAATTTCATCCTCAGAGATATTTACAACTTGTTTTATAGCACATGCGGTGCCAACTTCATATAAATCCTCTTTTTCTATCTGTTCCTTGCTCTCTTCTCTTTGAGCAACTACAACGATTATTTTATGTTCTTTTGAAGCATTGTTTATAGCATTGATTGATTTTTTCCTGCCGACTACCAGCGGAGTGGCAAGAAAAGGGAATACGACACTATTTTTTAATGCCAAAAGAGGAAGTTCCTGCGGTATTTTTACCGATGATTCACGTTCTTCAATTCTGTTTTCTTCTGCCATTATATTTCAACTCCTATATAGTTATTTTTATGATTCCCATTTTACCCGTTAAGGTTGCTTACTTATATTATCGTCACTTTTTTAATTTATTAACATATTTATAAATAAATATAATCGACAATTTATTTTAAATAATACCTTATAGTTATAATTATAACAAATTTTTTAACAAATAAATAAAAATATTTTCTATTAATAATAAAATAATTTTTCACTTAAAGTGAAAAATATATTAGTAATTATAACTACCATTTTAAAAAAGTCAAGCAATTATTGGAAGGGTAAAAGCTTTAATAACCTAGCTCATCAAGCTTATCTTCTCCAAGACCAAAATAGTGCCCCAACTCATGAAGGACGACTCTTCTGGTAGTTATTGCAATTTCTTCCGGACTTCTGCTGGTAGATTCAATGGCTTTTTTATATATCGTGATTTTGTCGGGCAACATCTGTCTTTTTCCAGCTCTTTGTGTAATTGGCAAGCCCTGGTAAAGGCCAAGAGTTATCCGGCGGTCCTTTGCATTGCCCTGATTCCCTGTATACCTTAATTCGTTCTCTTCGACTACTATACTAAGATTATCCAGTTTGTTCTTAAACTTTTCAGGTATGTTTTCTAATGTTCTTTCAATTATTTCTTCAAATTCTTCTTTTTCCATTGCCTTATTATAAACTAATGATTGCAAAAAATTAAACATGGTTATAGGAGCATTTTTTAGTGAAGTTGGATTGAAGTCAATCTATCTATTTGAAGAATTTGATTTAAATGCTGCAGCGATCAAAGAATATCTCGCATATATAAAACATTTAAAAACAAATTATCCTTATCTTTTTTCGCTGGCTTGCCGGACAAACCCGTTTAACGATGAAACATCACCAATAGTAAATAATTAGGTCTTTGGCTTATTTAGTGAATGCTGGTTTTTTCAGATTGATTAGTTAATTATTACTTATGCTAATTTTCTGAAATGAATTCCACAAAGTGAGTATCCAATTACATAAGGAAACAATCCTGGATATTTAAATAAACTCCATAAAATTAATAACCAGAAATACCTTCTACCTCTATTTTTAACACCAAGTATCCATAATGAGCCGAATAGAGCTCTCACATGGTACATTTTCATTCTCCTGATTTTTCGTTTTGGAGGATGGAACTCTCTTAAGAAAGTTTTTATTCGCTCATAATAGGCTTTAGGACTATATATAGTTTTAAGTATCTTATTATAGCCGCTGAAAAGCTGCTTTACATCCATCTTTGGTTCAAAATTCAAAGTAGACTCTATGGTGTTGTTTGCTGATGTCACCTTATCTTTTTGAATTCTCTTTGTTTCGACCAACCTTTTGTAAAGTTTGGTTTTGGGCAGAGCAGTAAGAAGCCCAACCATTGCGGTTATAATCCCGCTTTTCTGGATAAACTCAATTTGTCTCTGGAAAATAGAAGGTGTGTCACTGTCAAACCCAACTATAAATCCTGCCTGCACCTCCAAACCTGCGTTTTGAAGCTTCTTTACAGATTGAAGCAGGTCCCTGTTCTTATTGTGATATTTGCTGCATTCTTCAAGACCATTAGGATCAGGTGTTTCAATTCCTATAAATACAGTTGTAAAATTTGCTTCAGTCAGCAATTTTATTAATTCTTCATCATCGCATAAGTTTATGGAAACCTGGGTATTAAAGGAAAATGGGTAGCCCCTCTTCTTTTGCCATTGAATTATTGCAGGAAGAATTTCTTCTTTCAGCTTCATTTTATTTCCAATTAAATTGTCATCAACGAAAAATACCCCTGCACGCCAGTTTATGCTATATAAAGCATTTAATTCATTGATTATCTGTTCTTTTGACTTTGATCTTGGTTTTCGCCCATTTAGTACGACTACATCACAGAACTCACAGTCAAAAGGGCATCCTCTGGAAAATTGGATGCAAAGTGAATTATACTTGAATATATTGATTAGGTTCCAATCCGGGACAAGTGTCTTACTTATATCAGGAAATGTATCAAATGAAGAATAAATCTTTTTACAACTATTTTTCTTTATATCTTCAAGAAATAAAGGCAGAGTAGCTTCTGCTTCCCCCAGGAATACGTGGTCTACATCAGGGAAATCTTCATATCCGGTGGTAAATAGGGGACCTCCGGCAACTACAGGTTTTCCAAATCTTTTAGCTCTTTCAATAACTTTTATAGTCGATTCTTTTTGAACAATCATTGCGCTCACAAACACATAATCTGCCCATTCGATGTCACTGTCAGCTAGACTCTCAATATTCATATCAACAAGCTTTTTATTCCATTTCCCTGGAAGTGCCGAAGCAATACTCAGCAATCCTAAAGGTGGATAAGCTGCTTTTTTACCGATGATTTTCAAAATATACTCAAAGCTCCAAAATGTTTGAGCATATTTTGGATAAACCATCAAAATATTCTTGCTTTTATTTTTATTTTTTAAACTATTTACTTTTTCTATATTTGTATCTTGAACCATTAATAACTCATTCCTTTTTGTTGTTTTACTTTTTTAAAATCTGACGTAAAATCTACATATAAACTCAGCAGCCGCACCGCCCATATTAAGCGGCCGCTTTTCAAATTAGACGATTAATTATTGAAAAAGTTACTTTAAAGCTATTCTAAAGTAGCACCTATGGCGTAAATATAATTAGCCGTCATGTAGTTCAGTATATTATATAACATAATATAAGAACATTAAACATGTAAGTTGGAAATCAGCAATTCTGCATCTTCTACCTCTGTAACCCCGAATCAAGCTTAAAAATATCCTTTTTTGCCAATATACATAGATATGTGCTATTTTGGGCTTAATTTAAGCTTGATTATATAGGTGTGGGAGAGAAGATGCAGAATTGCTTATTGCTGTATTTATGCTTGCTCATTGCTAGCATGCAGTATATAATTTTGGTGATGAAAGTATGTATTTATGTGCGGTTATAGAAGGCAAACCATGGATGCTAGAAGCTATGAAACACATAAAGGTTACGAAGCTCTATGGGCTATTAAGGGTAATATTCAGATAAAG
>JAHILC010000157.1 GCA_018897225.1 Actinomycetota bacterium | reverse complement strand
CATGTTTCCGGGGTTTACTCTTATGCAATCTACTCCAGCATCTAAACATTCGAGCGCAAGCCTGTAGTCAAATTGAATGTCTGCGACAACCGGCACCTTAAAAATTTTATTTTTAATCAGGTTATGCAGGTAATAAACAGACTTTTTATCCGGCACTGCAAGTCTTATCATCTCGCATCCGTTATCCATCAATTTTAGTATTTCGTTTTTTGCAGCATCATTACCTGTTAGTTTATTCTTAAGCATTGACTGCACAGATATTGGATTATTTCCGCCTATTTTTAAGGCGCCAACTCTTATTTCTCTTGTCTTTTTTCTTTGAATAATCATGGCAGTTACATTTTAGGCAGCTTAAATGGGCTTATTATATCAAATACCAGGCCGATCATCAGGAGTGACACTACCAGTACCATTCCTGCCGTACCATAGATTTGCACAGCTTTCTTTGAAACAGGTTTTCTTTTAATTGCTTCTATAATTAAAATTACCAGGTGGCCGCCATCAACAGGCAGGATTGGTAAAAAATTTCCATATGCAAGAAGCAATGAAACAAGAGCAACAAAAAGTACAAAATTTTGAAATCCCATTGAGGCAGATTGCTGGAATATGCTGATTACTCCTATCGGTGATACAGGCCTTGCTTCTGAAAATGGAATCTTACCGGTAAACAACATTCCAAATAATTTAAAATAGGAAATACTTACATCCCAGGTCATTTTAAAGCTTTCACGCATTATTTGGCCAAAACCCATTTTTGCTTTTACCAGTTGCGGGCTTATCCCTAAAAAACCTTCGTTATTAACATTTAAAAGTTTTACTTCTATGCTTATTTCCTTTTCAGCCCTGATTACATTATATGTAACAATCTGGCCAGGATATGATTTTGTCAATGAAGAAAATTTTTCCCAACTGTCAATTTTTTCATTATTTATAGCAACAACTTTGTCACCTATTAGAAATCCATTCGTATCTGCGGGCGACTTGGGTTCTATATAGTTGATTATATTGGTGGGTGAAAAAACTCCCATGGAAAGATAAATAGCTATAAGAATTATTGCAAGAATAATATTAAAAATACCACCGCCTATTATAACCAGAAATTTTTTATAAAAAGGTTTTTTAAAAAATACTTTATCTCCGTAACCTTCAGGTATTTTTTCTTCCCTGTCCTGACCTAAAATCTTATTATATCCACCAAATGGGAAAGCGCTTAATCCATATAATGTTCCGCTTTTTTTTGATTTGAATTTTAAAATTTTAGGACCAAATCCAATAAAAAATTCAATTACGTGGATCTTACTGATTTTTGCAAATGTGAAGTGCCCTAATTCATGGGCTAATACGATTAAAGAGAACCCTATAATAGCAAAAATATATTGTATTACTATATTAAAATTACCCATGAAAATAAAAGTATATTAGTTATTTTAAATTTATTAAATGTAGATTAATTTATAATTTTCCAAAACGCCTGTTTCTTCTCTGATAATCATATATAGCTTTATAAAAATTCTTTTTATTAAAATCAGGCCATAATGTCTTTGTAAAATATAACTCGGTATAGGCTATTTGCCATAATAAAAAATTGCTTATCCTGTATTCTCCACTTGTTCTAATTAGTAAATCAGGATCAGGGCAGTCGCTGGTATATAAAAATTTAGAAAAAATTTTTTCTATATTTTCTTCTGAGCTAAATTCTTTATTTTTATATTCCATGCACATTTTTTTTGCAGCATTTGCTATCTCCTGCCTGGAACCATAACTGAAAGCAACATTTAATAAAAGTTCCTTATTGTCTTTTGTTTTTTCTTCACTAATTTCAAAAATTTTTAATATACGTAAAGGTATGATTTCCCTTTGACCCAACAGTACAATCTTAATGCCGTTTTTGTGTAATGACTCCAGCTCTCTTTGCAATACTTCAACAAATAGATCCATCAATTCACTTACTTCATCTTGTGGCCTTTGCCAATTTTCACTGGAAAATGAATATACGGTGAGATATTTTATTCCAACATCTTTACACAAAGTGACTATATTTTTTAATGCATCAGCGCCTTTTTTGTGGCCAACAATACGAGGCAAACCTCTTTTTCTTGCCCACCTGCCATTTCCATCCATTATTATCGCTATATGAATTGGAATCTTATTTTTTTTTATATCACTAAGGGATGGGGATTTAAAAGGAGCAATTATAGAAGAAATAAATCTCAAAACCTGTTCCCTACACTTCCATAATTTCTTTTTCTTTTAAAATTACAGATTCGTTTATTCTTTCAATATGTTTGTCTGTCAAATCCTGTATTTTTTCCTGATATTTTTTAAGGTCATCTTCTGTAATTTCTTTTTTATTTTCCATTTTTTTATATTCTTCTATTACATCTCTTCGAATATTCCTTATTGTGACCCTGCCATCTTCTGAAATTTTCTTTATAAGCCTGACAAGCTCAACTCTTCTCTCTTCGTTTAGCTGTGGTATTGTGAGCCTGATGACCTTTCCATCATTAGAAGGATTAATACTTAAATCTGAAGACATTATCTGCTTTTCAATTTCTTTTAAAAATTTTGCCTCATAAGGAGATATTACGATGGTCCTTGGTTCAGGAATCATAATATTGGCAATATGCTTAAGTTGTGTTTTAGCCCCGTAATAATCAATAAAGATTCTGTCAAGAAGCGCTGCCGATGCTCTCCCTGTCCTGATAGTATTAAATTCATGCTGTGTATTATCCAGTGATTGTTTCATCTTTTTTTCACAATCAGAAAGAAGCTTTTCTTTAATTTTTATCACCCCTTCGTTACTAATGTTCCAATTTTATTTCCGAGTATGACACCTTTTATATTTCCGGGTTTGGTAATATCAAATACAACAATAGGTAAATTGTTCTCCAGGCATAAAGAAATAGCTGTTGAATCCAGTATTCTTAAATCTTTATTTAAAACTTCCATGAAAGTTAATGAATCATACTTCTTGGCATCAATGAATTTTTTAGGATCCTTGTTGTAAACACCGTCAACTTTTGTGGCTTTAAAAATAATTTCTGCATTTATTTCAAGAGCTCTAAGGGCTGCAGCAGTGTCTGTAGAAAAATATGGGTTCCCAGTGCCCCCGGCAAAGATTACAACTCTTTTCTTTTCCAGATGTCTAAGAGCTCTTCTTCTTATAAAAGGTTCTGCGATTTGCTGCATGGTAATTGAAGATTGTACTCTTGTTGAAATACCCTTTTTTTCCAAAGAATCCTGAAGACCCACAGCATTCATGACAGTGGCAAGCATACCAATATAATCTGCAGTAGTTCTATCCATCCCATTTGCGCTTGCTGAAACACCTCTCCAAAAATTACCGCCACCAATAACAACTGCGATTTCTAAACCCATTTCTATTACTTCTTTAATCTGGTCTGCAATATTATCCATTATTTTGGTGTCTATTCCATAAATACAATCACCAATTAAGGCTTCACCGCTTATTTTCAATAATATTCTTGTATATTTTGGCACTTGCATAAAATTATTCTTTTTCAGTTTCACCAAGTACAAATCTTACAAATCTTTTAATAACAATATTCTCCCCTATAAGAGCAATATGTTCTTTGATTAAATCAGTAATTGTCATGTCGTTGTTTTTTACATATAACTGTTCCATCAGGCAGTTTTCTGCATAAAACTTATTTAACCTTCCGTCAGCAATTTTATCAACAACATTTGCAGGCTTGCCTTCATTTAGCGCTTGCTTGGCATAAATATCTTTTTCTTTTTCTATAACAGCTTCAGGTATTTCTTCTCTTGAAACATAAAGAGGAGCTGATGCTGCTATATGAAGAGCAATGTTGTGAGAAAGGCTCTTAAAAACTTCATTTCTTGCTACAAAATCAGTTTCACAGTTTATTTCCAGCATGACACCAATCTTTGATCCAAGATGAATATAACAATCAATTACCCCTTCACTTGTGGGTCTTGTAGCTTTTTTAGCTGCCTTATCCAAACCTTTTTCACGTAAATACTCACTTGCTTTATTAAAATCACCTTTGCATTCCACAAGCGCTTTCTTGCAATCCATCATGCCTACACCGCTTTTTTCTCTTAACTTTTTAACCATTTCAGCATTTATTTCCATATATTTTCCCCCTATCAAACAAAAACTAAAGTTTAAAAGACTTTTTTATGTCCAGACTTCAGCATCTTCCGGTAAGTCGATCAGATCATCTTCTGGTTGTTCTTCTGACAACTTCTTTGCTTCAATTACTTCCGGACTTTTTTCTATTTTAATTTTTTCCTCTTTACCTTTTTTTACAGCATCGCATATTATGCTGGTTATAAGGTTGCATGATCTTATCGCGTCGTCATTTCCGGGAATTATAAAATCAATTTTGTCAGGATCACAGTTGGTATCAGTGATAGCGACTATAGGTATATGAAGCTTTTTTGCTTCCTGGACCGCAATTTCTTCCTTATGCGGATCAATAATAAATAAAAGATCTGGAAGACGCTTCATATCTCTTACACCACCCATATTATAAAGCAATTTTTCATACTCTTTTTTTATTTGAAGTACTTCTTTCTTTGGAAGTTTTTCAAAGACACCCGATTTTTCCATCTCTTCAATTTCTGCTATTCTTTTCGTTCTTCCACTTATAGTTTTAAAATTAGTTAACGTCCCGCCAAGCCATCTGTTTCTTACATAAGGCATTTCACATTCTTTAGCAAAATTTTCTATAATATCCTGGATTTGCTTTTTTGTGCCTACAAATAAAATTATCCCATCATTGCTTGAAGTATGTCTGACATGCTCGTAT
>JAHILC010000156.1 GCA_018897225.1 Actinomycetota bacterium | reverse complement strand
TGGCGGAATACCAATTTCTGTTGGTGCCGGGTTTAGCTGCAAAATGGAAGGAAAAGGCAGGGTTACCATATGCTTTTTCAGTGATGGTGCAAGTAATAACGGAGTATTTCATGAATCTTTAAACATGGCAGCCATATTTAAGCTTCCTGTCATATATGTTTGTGAAAACAATATGTATGCTATTTCAATGAGCTGTACTGAATCGGTTTCCTGCGAAAACATAGCTGACAGGGCAGTTTCTTACGGCATTCCCGGCGACATCGTTGATGGAAGCAATCCTGTTGACGTATTTGAGGCAGTTCAAAGAGCTGTCAAGCGTGCAAGAGAAGGCAATGGGCCTACCCTGATTGAAGCTAAAACTTATCGTTTTGGGGGACACCATCCAAATGACCCCGCAGAATACAGAGACAAGAAAGAAGCAGATTATTATAAAAAAGAAAAAGATCCGGTTATTAATTTTAAGAAAAAACTTATTGATGAAAAGATACTTTCTGAAAATGATATTGAAGTGATTGAAAAAGGTATTATGAAAGAGGTCCAATACTCAGTAAAATTTGCTGAAGAAAGCCCGGAACCCGAGCTTGATAAGTTTTTAGAAGAGGTAAAATCGATATAGAAAGGAATCCAATGAGAGAGATTGAATATAGAGAAGCGATTAGAGAAGCTGTTATTGAAGAAATGGATAGGGATCCAAAAGTATTTCTGATCGGCGAAGATATTGGTAAATATGGCGGAGCTTTCAGAGCTTATAAAGGATTGCTTGAAAAATATGGTCCTGAGAGGGTAATAAATACACCAATTTCAGAAGCTGCAATAGTTGGGGCAGGTATCGGTGCTGCCGTAACAGGTTACAGGCCGATTTCTGAACTCATGTTTATTGATTTTACAACTCTTGCCATGGATCAGATCGTAAACCAGGCAGCTAAAATCAGGTATATGACAGGTGATAATCTTAATGTTCCGCTTGTAATAAGGACACAGGGTGGGGCTGGCAGAGGGGTTGCTGCGCAACATTCCCAGAGCTTGGAGGCATGGTTCTACCATGTTCCAGGACTTAAGGTAGTGATGCCAGCCACGTCTTATGATGTAAAAGGGCTTTTAAAGACTGCAGTAAGAGACAATAACCCTGTTATTTTTATAGAGCATAAGATGATATACTTAAACAAAGGCCCTGTTCCTGAAGAGGAATATCTTATACCTTTTGGTGTTGCAGATATTAAGAGGGAAGGCAGCGATGTTACAATTTTTGCGTATTCAAATATGGTATTCAAATCACTTGAAGCCGCTGCAGAGCTTGAAAAAGAAGGAATAGGCTGCGAGATTTTTGATCCAAGAACTCTTGTACCGCTGGACGAAGAAGCATTGATTAAATCTGTTAAGAAAACAGGCCGCCTGGTTATAGTTAGCGAAGCCTGCCAAAGAGGAAGTATTGCTTCAGACATTTGTGCTAAGATAAACCAGAAAGCTTTTGATTATCTGGATGCTCCTGTGAAAATAGTTGCAGGCCTTAATACTCCAATTCCCTACAATTCAACGCTGGAACAGGCTTGTATTCCACATAAAGAAAATATAATAGGTGCAGTAAAAGAAATATTGCTGTAAAAGAAGTGTTATAGCAAAGGAGGAAATCATGTCAACATATGAAAAGTCAGCCATGCAAAGGCTGGCAGAATCTTCGGAAGATATCGAGCTTTGGTGGGATTCTTCACCACTAATTTTTGACTATTGGGTTGGGAAAATGGTCGATAAAGCTCCTTTGGACGAAAAGGAAGCTTTGAAAAAGCAACTGAAAATTTTATTTGACAGTCAGAGTCCTGCAGACACATTGTTTAGTGGAGTTACCACAAACCCCAGGCTGACAAAAAAAGTTCTTGAGCTGATTCCAGAAGTTGTAAATCCAATAATAGACAAAATGATTAGGGAAAATCCTGCAAAAAGCAATTATAAGATTGCATGGAAGTTTTACAAAGCCATTACTGAAAAAGGCGCCCAGCTTTATATGCCTTTGTTTGAAAAATCTAAATTTAAGAAAGGATATGTAAGCGCACAGGTTGATCCCAGGCTGATTACCGATGTAAAGGAAATGCTGCTGCAGGCGCTGGAGCTTAAAAAAATTGCTCCAAATATAATAGTTAAGTGCCCTGGTTCAAAAGAAGGAATTTATGTTATCCAGGTTTTAACTTCACTTGGTATTCCTACTAATGCAACACTCGTATTTAGTGTGCCCAATGCAATGCAAGTTGCAAAGGCTGTAAAGAGAGGCTATGAAATCGGCAGCCAATGGGGAGTAGATTATAGCCAGTGGCGTTCTGTGATAACAATAATGATTGGAAGGTTTGAAGAAAGGCCGCAGTTTGTAGAAAGCGCTAAATCTGCAGGTATAGAGTTAACAGAAGAATTAAAAAGGTGGGCCGGAGTTGCAATAGCTAAAAAAGCTTGCCAGCTTCTAAATGATAAAAATAATGGCTATTTAAGTAAGCTGCTTCTTTGCTCCGCAAGACCAGGTCCGGGACCTGAAAATATTTATCATATCGAAAAAGTTGCAGGAGGTAATCTTGTCTATACTTTAAATCCTGAAGTAATAGATGATTTTCTGAGAATCTGCAAGAATAAGGATATTTATAATCAGGTAAATGAACCTGTTCCTGCGGCAATTATGGATAAGCTCTTAAAAATACTTTATTTTAAAGCAGGTTTTGATGAAGATGGCATAAAAATAGAAGATTTTATAAACCAGCCGGCTTTCGTTTATACTAAAGAAGAATTTTCGGGTTCGATGAAAGAAATTGAGGAATATGTTATAGAAAGAAAAGCCAAATTGTCTTAATATGAGGTCATAAAATTTCATTACTCCCTGTAGAGAAAAAGGCTTTCAAATGATAAAAAAAAGTTTTTTAGTATTTGATTTTGGCGCAAGCAATGGCAGGGCAATTGTCGGTAATTATAATGGCAATAAAATTGAAATGGATGTTACCCACCGGTTTGACAATATCCCTGTTTTTGCTGCGGGGACTCTTTACTGGGATATCCTAAGACTTTACACTGAGCTAAAAAACGGAATCCAATTATCGCTTTCAAAATATAAAGATATTTTATCTTTAGGTGTAGATGCCTGGGGTGCTGATTTTGGAGTATTGGATAAAAATGGGAAACTGATAGCCAACCCTGTACACTACAGGGATGAGCAGAGAGCTAAAGATGCTGAAAGCCTGTTAAAAATAATTCCGGAAGAACAGTTATTTAATATGACAGGTTCATCTATAGCACCTATTTTTGATCTTTTCCAATTGTATTCTCTAAAAATACATGACGCACCTGAGATAAAAAATGCTAAAACTTTTTTAAGCATTTCGGATATATTCAATTATTTCCTAACGGGAAACACCTTTAATGAGATAACAAGGTTTACAACAAGCATTTTATATGACCAAAAAGAAGGCAGGTTAGCTGATGCAATTTTTTATAAATTAAGTTTGCCTAAAAATATCTTTCCGCCAATACTTGGACCTGGTGAAAAAATTGGAGAAATAACTGAAAACATTTGTAAGGAGCTTGATGTAAGACCCGTTGAAGTAATTGCCCCTGCAACACATGATACCGCATCGGCTGTTGCGGGTATTCCTGTAACAGACAAAAATTCAAACTGGGCTTTTTTAAGCATGGGTACCTGGTGCTGTTTGGGTAAGGAAACAGAAAAACCATTAATAAGTAGTACTATATTTAAAAAAAGATGGTCAAATGAAGCAGGAGTTGAAGGTAAAAACTTATTCGTTAAAAATTACAATGGACTCTGGGTGATACAGCAATGCAGGGAAAAATGGATTAAAGAAAAAGGCGAAGACATAAGCTGGAAAGATATAGACAGGCTTTATCCTGCAGCTAAGCCATTCAAGGCTTTCATCGATATGGACGACCCTGCCTTTGGCCAGCATCAGCTGGATATGCCAAAAATTGTCATGGATTATTGCAGAAAAACCGGTCAGGAAGCGCCCTTAAGTATAGGTGAAATTTCAAGATGCATTTATGAAAGCATAGTTCTGAAATTCCGATATTACATGCTGATGCTTGAAAAACTTACAGGTAAGAAAATAGAATTACTCCATATTGTAGGCGGAGGAACAAAAAATAAGCTAACATGCAAGTGGATGGCAGATGCTACAGGCAAACCTTTAAAAGCAGGCCCAACAGAAACAACATCAATGGGCAATTTAATTATGCAGCTTAAAGCAGCAGGTGAGATCAATAGCCTTGACGAAGGCAGGCAGATATCTCAAAATTCTTCAGAAGTTGATTACTTTACCCCGGAAGATAGCCAAGCATGGGATATTGCCTATGAAAGGTATCTAAAGATCCTAACCCTATCTAAAGCTACTTAAAAGTAATATAAAATATTTTCTACCATACATTCTAAATATCCAGAATAAGTTTTCCGGCTTTGGCAAAATTTTCCTTTTTCATATCGTGAAAAATGATTTCC
>JAHILC010000155.1 GCA_018897225.1 Actinomycetota bacterium | reverse complement strand
TGTTCCTAAATCAATACCAACTGCTTTTCCCATAATAATTCTATCCTTTCCTTAATAAATTTTCTTTAATTTAATCTTCTCTTAGTCTTCTCTTAGCCGCATTAAATAGTTTTTATAGCTGTCGACTACATCGTCAGGACATTTTGTCAGAATTACATTATCCCTGCGCTTGATAAGCACAATAATGGAACGAAGATTCATCCCTTGCTCATACATCAGTTCTCTGACGTATTCAAGCCAGTTTATGTCCAGCCTGGAATAGTATCTTTTACGCCCTCTCCTGGTGGGGCAAACAAGCTTGAACTTTTCGTAATAGTATAAGGTCCTGCTGTTTACACCTAAAAATTCAGCTACCAGCTCTATCGGATAACTTTTGTCACTGTTATTAAACAATAAAAATCTCCTAACTTTTAATGCTGGGATTGATTTTATTAAAGAAAAAAGCAGTTGTCAAGTATTTGACAATAAAAATATAAAAAAATGTAAAATTACTTTCTCACTTTAAGTGAAAAATGATTTTACTATTAAACCCGTACCGTACTAGATATATTCCAGAATTTTAGATTTTTATTTTTTAAAGCAATGGGAGATTAGTTTTTACTGCTATTAAATTCTACAAGTTTTGCCCAATTAATTATTACTCAATGTTTTAAATTAAAAAATAATAAAAATAATTCTTGTGTTATTTTATCATAATTTTCTCAATTTTATCTTAACTCTTTTAAATTTTTACAAGGTCTACAAAATCTTTTTTCAAGTCTTCATAAAGACTTTTATAGATGCCGTAGAACTTTTTATAAATCTCAACATTCTCTTTTACGGGAGATGTTTCATCTTTTTCTTTTATAATTTTACTAACAGCGGCTTGAACGCTTTTGTAGATACCACAACCTACTCCTGCCAGAAGCGCCCCGCCATATGAAGGCCCCTCTTCAACATTTAAGGTTACTATTTTAGTATCAAAGATATCTGCTACTATTTGCTTCCAGATTCTGCTCTTTGCTCCACCGCCAAACAAAACGATCTTATCTGAATTTACTCCGGTATCTCTCATGAGAGATAGACAGTCGAGCTGGCTGTAAGCAACACCTTCAAGTATCGCTCTGGCAAAATGATCCTGGTTATGAACATAAGATATTCCAAAAAAAACACCTCTTGCATATGGGTCTGCATATGGTGTCCTTTCACCCGAAAGATAGGGTAAAAATATCAAGCCCTCCGAACCGGCTGGAGCGTTTTCAGCCTGCAGGTCCAACAGTTTGTAACTTTTTTTATCAGGATATTGCTCCATTATCTTTCTGCTCGGGCCAAATGTATCGTCATACCACTTTAGTGAACCGGCAGCTGCTAAAGTAACGCCCATCAAATGCCACTTGCCTGGAACTGCATGGCAGAAAGAATGCAGTCTTCCCTGGGTGTCATATACCGGACAATCGCTGTATGAAAAAACAACACCTGAAGTTCCCAGGTAATCTGATATAAGGCCTGGAGCTACAATTCCGGAACCTACAGCTCCGCCGGCCTGATCTCCTGCTCCACCAGCTATTGGCGTTCCTTCAAGAAGCCCTGTAAGACTGGCAGCTTCTGCATTCACCTTTGCTGAAATTTCCGGAGATTCATACACTTCTGGCAGCACACCTCTGCTTATATCCAGGCCTTTAAGGATTTCATCCGACCAGTTTCTTTTTGCAATATCAAGAAGAATCGTTCCTGATGCATCGGAAACTTCTGTTGCATATGTTCCTGATAACTTAAATCGCACATAGTCTTTTGGCAGAAGAATCTTGTAAATATTTTTGTATTTATCGGGCTCGTTTTCTCTTAGCCAAAGAACTTTAGGAGCTGTAAAACCTGTCAATGCTTTATTATATGAAAGCTTGATGAAATTTTCATAGCCAAAGATATCATATATCTCGTCGCACTGCTTTTGAGTTCTCTGATCGCACCAGAGAAGTGCGGGACGCAGGACATTTCCATCCTTGTCCAGAAAAACGCTTCCGTGCATCTGACCTGAAGGCCCTATAGCTGCTATACTTTTTGGGGAGACTTTTGACTTTTCAATTACTTTTTTAATTACATCAACTGTTGCCTTCCACCAGTCTTCGGGATGCTGTTCTGCCCAGCCAGGCCTGGGAGTAATCAGAGGATATTCGCTTGTGGCTGAGGAGATCAATTTGCCGTCTTCATCAATGATTATCGCCCTTGTTGAAGTAGTGCCGATATCCAAACCAATTAAATAATTCATTTATCTGCCTTTCATTTCAAGTCATTATTGTTTTTATATTATTATACTTGGAAATGGGTATTTTATCAGCAATTAATCATCTTGCCTTAATTTATATTTATAAGAACTTGCTTCTGGATCTCTCAAGTAAAAATGAGGCACTTACCTAAAACTTATGTATTCTAAATAAAAAAATGGGTATTTTGGGTAAAAAATCAGTAACAGTATTTTCAGTATTATAATTAATGCAAACTTTATGAAGATACCGGACTGTTTTAGCTCAGAACAAAAGAAAGGAAAAAATTTTTCCTAAAAATCTGTGAAATCACAGTTTACATAATCATTTTGTGCATAGTCATCAAATGAGTCATCTACAGCCAAAGTTCTGGGTGGGGGTCTGTCCCTTTTAAACTCATATATGCCAAGGTAGTCAAGTATTTTCTTAACCACCTTATAATCTTCTATAAATGCAATGATTTTCATTTGCCCTCCACATTTGGGACATACCAGCGGATCCACTTCATATATTTTCTTTATTAACTTTGCCCAGGATTTATTGGCCCCCTTATAATCATCATCTTCTATGACAAAGTCAGATTCGCAAGTACCCTGCCTTTTCCTTCTGCCCCGGCACAGATTGCTGTAGTAACCGTTTTATGCTGACCATCTGTTCGCCCATATTGGGTATATGACTGGTGCAAATCAGAAAAAAATCGATGAAGCAAATAAAAAAGTGCAGGAATACCTAAAACAGGTAAATACTGTCGAAAGCCAGCTGCTTACAAGCCTATCAGAACTCAAGGATCTAAATGATAAGTTGGCCCAGGCTAAAAGTGATGTTGATAAAACCAGTGTAGATTTGGCTGCTAAAGAACAGGAACTAAGCAAAACAAATGCCGAGCTTGATGCAAAAACCCAAATTTTAAACAGGAGAGTTGCCCTAATTTACGAAAATAGAAACAGTAATATTTTAGAGATACTCTTTATGACCAAAGATTTCTTAGATTTAATTTCAAAATTAAAGATGTTTAATTTAATAGCAAAACAGGATACAC
>JAHILC010000154.1 GCA_018897225.1 Actinomycetota bacterium | reverse complement strand
AATTCCAAGATGTTTCTATATTATCGAGTATAAATATGAATTTAAATTAAGATAGGAGTGGAGTGAACCCCATCCTTTGGACACATTGTATACTAAAATAAGTTAAGTTAGAATAAGCTGATGAGTACCTAAGAGAGAAGAAAGGAAGGTCTCATCAGATATGAGAGTACGAAGAACGTTTGATGAAAAGTTTAAAAGACAAGTTGTAGAATCAGTGCTTTCCGGAAGCGTTAGCCAGGTGGAGCTTGCTCGGAAATACACAATCTCGCCACTACTGGTTTCAAGGTGGAAAAAGGAATACAAGCAGGGCAAGTTCTTTGAAAACAACATGGACGTCACAAGGTTTGAACTAAAACTCCACGAACTTGAAAGAGTTGTAGGCGAGCTTACCATGGAAAACAGGATGCTAAGGCAGGTAATAGAAATCGTTGAAAAGGAAAAAAAAGAGGAGTCCTTGATTGTAACCTCCCGAGGCTACAAAATGTTAAAAGGGGGTGTGAGATAATGCAAACACCAAGATCATCTTTTTACTACAAGCCTGCCGGTAACAACGGTTATGATGCAAATATTGCCGATAAGATTAACGAAATAGCACTTGAGTTTCCATCATATGGCTACAGAAGAGTAACAGCAGCTCTGGCAAGAGAAGATATGATTGTAAACCATAAGAAGGTATACCGGATAATGAAAAGTGAAAATATCCTATGTAAAATCAGAAGATCATTTAGGAAAACAACAAACTCAAACCATAACTTTGTAAAATATCCCAACCTGATAAAAGGGATTATACCGTTAAGAGTAAATGAAATATGGCATGCTGATATTACATACATAAGACTTCGTGCTTCATTTGCTTACCTTGCAGCATTAATAGACGGGCTCTCAAGAAAAGTAGTGGGATATGCCCTGGGAAGAACACTCTGTGCAGAGCTTACGGTACAGGCACTGCTGGACGCGCTATCAAACAGGAATATTAGTGGCGAGCTAACTCACCACTCCGATCAGGGAATTCAATACTGCTCTCAGGAATATATAAATATTCTGCAAAAAAATAATATAAAAATATCAATGTCAGAGCGTGCAAATCCTTACGATAATGCTAAAATGGAATCATTCTTTAGAACACTTAAAGTTGAAGAAGTGTACATGTTTGAATATGACAATTTCGAAGAAGCATTAGAAGGATTAACACATTTTATTGAAGAAGTTTACAATAGTAAAAGGCTTCATTCTTCGCTGGGCTATATGCCCCCTGAAGAATTTGAATATAAATTTAATAATAAAAAAAGTACTCGTCAGCTGGTTTTAACTTAGATATGTTTGTGTCCAGCTTTTGGGGTTCATATCATATCTTTATCAAGATAGCTTTGAAAAATTTCATTTATTGTAGCATTCTTGTCTTTAAAAGTTTCATCCAAAACTACTCTTGGGTAACCGCCAAAAGAGAAATATTCTTCCAGAAACTTTAAGGTCTTCTCTTTTTCAAGTTTAAAAAAGTCTATAATTTTTTCACTATATTTATAATCTGTTTTATAATTTATAAACTCTTTAAAACTTACAACCGACAGTTCGAAAACTCTTTTTCTGCCTGCTAAAGATTCGTGTATTTTTTCTTTCAGTTCCACACTGCCGGAACCTGAAACTATAAACTTGTAGGAAAGATTTTGGTCATAAATTCCTTTTAAGAAAACCCCTGCGTCATTCTTTCTTTGTATTTCATCAATAAAAACATACCCCTGCTTTCCGATTTCAAATTCAATTTTTTTTAACAAATCAAGTTGAGTTCTAAAGAACTGTTTATCCATTTCAATATCAAGATTAAGAAATGTGACCTTTTGCTCTTTTTTTACCAGTTCATCCATTAACCTCAGCATAAGAGTAGTTTTGCCGGCCTGTCTTGGGCCTGCTATAAAGGTTATCTCTTTTTTTAATAAGTGTTCTTTTAAATTTTGGTATATATCTCTTTTAATCATTGTCTAAAATCCGTTTATCTTAAAAAATTAATACTGGCAAAAATTTTATGTTTTACGATTAATTTATATTAAATATCATTTTAACCCGATTATAATAATAGTCAAGTATTAAAAAACCGGTATAAAATTTTTTTACCCAACACCATACATGGCTGAAAAAGAAAAAATTTAAAATGTCTATAATAACAATCACTTCTTTAGAAAAAGATTGCAGGAACATTTAAAAAATTTAAATTAGAGCCCCTGGTAAACGGCGCAGTTTGGGTGGGGGTAAAATTCGCCATAGCGCAATTCATAAGAACTTGTTAACAATCCCCTTAAGTATAAAAGCTAATTTATACTGGAATTTACAGTCGTTATAAAAAAATATAGTGAGTTTTTACGGTACGAAGCCGGCTGTAGTGCCGAAAGCTTGTATGAGATTAACAAAATACCAGAAGTGAAAGATACGATTAATTCCATCATAAGTATTGACATGGGGCAGATTTTAAATGTTCATTTAAGACATTTGGTGGTTTTTTTGAATTTAATCCCCACCTTCATATGCTCTGTGCTGACGGATACTATTTTAAATTTACTATCTCTTTTATTTCTTCCACAGATACATATGTGACCAGTTCCCATATAATCCGCTCTATGCGTTTCCTGAATAAATTATCAGTTATACCCTCAATACCAGAAAAGGCTTTTTCTAATTCATGTCTAAAATGTTTGCTGATTTCACCTTTCTCCGGTCCGCGGATATGTTCAAATTTCAAATGCTTAATGATCTCTTCTATATCAGTAATTTTAAAAATTCTTTTATCACTTCTAAAAATATACTCCGCGATAAGTTCCAACTGATATCCAACAATTGCCCATTGTGTTTTATCCCTATTCACGGCACTTCTTAAGTAAAGTGCCTGGAAGTCATTTGCTCTTTGAATCATTTCCGGAGTGTTTTCTATCTGTTGCAATCTTTTAATAAACTGTTTCATATCATTAAGCAATATTTCTTGACTATATAAAATTCCGCGTATTCTGCACTCTGATAAAGCGACCTTATAATAATTTTCTTCAATTAGTTTACTTTTTTCTAATATCTGATCAGTATTTGACAAAAAGAGTGTAATAATGTCATATATTTGTTTAAAATGTTCATCTGATCTGTCATTGGGTATGCCAATAGTATTTGGACCAAGTGTAGTTAATTTATCTGCAAAGAGATTCTCTAATGCCAAAATATTAAATGTTTCATGTGCTTCAAGTGCGAATATTTGCGGATTGCGGATTTTATTTATTGAATATGATTCATCAGAAAACAAAAACTCAATCTTTACTTCTTGTTTCCCAATTGTAGAGAATAATTCTCCGGGAGAACATATGCTCGGTATTGTTTCAAAGTATGTTTCTAAATCCTCTAACCCCAGTTTAGGATTTTTGGGTCGATATATTCTGAATTTGCAGTAATCTTCTTGCCCCATAAACAGTCCCTCTATCTGATTAATTGCTTTATGCACCTCATCTCTTGTGGCAAGGCAAGTCATATCAATATCTATGCTGGTTCTTTGATTTGTGATGGGGATATAGAATTGTATCGCAGCGCCGCCTTTTAATATTATCTTATCTCCCAGAATTCTTTGGAGCTGTAAAAACATTTCTAAATCCCATATAAAAAGTTCAAATTTCGCTAATGAGTTAAATCCACCTGCAAGCATTCGTTTTTCAATCGCATCTCTGGTAAAAACTTCTCTTTCAAGAATAAGTTTTTCATCGTTTATAACGTCCATTAAACTTTCTCTCCCAGCAGAATTTTCATAAATACTTTTGCTTTTTTTGGAATTTTCTCCAAGTCCAAAAGCCACTCTATCTCAATCTCTATTCCTCTGTCTTTTGCTGCTTTTTTCATTTTAAAAACAGTAACCGTTTCATTACGCATCATGCTTTTATATATTCTTGATAATTCCGGGGCAGAAACAATATATTCAAATCTGGTCATTGCATAATACAAATCAACAAACCCCTTTTCTTTACTTGCTATGCCATTAATTGCCAAGGAAAAATCTTTCCCCTTTATCATGAAAACATCTGCCTTTTTTCTGATTGTTTTGTCTTTTAGCGCTGCTCGATTCTTTTCAGTCAGCACTAAATAGCCTTTATCTGAAAAAGCTTCTAACAGATCATCAAATGCCATTTCTTCTGCAACTAAAAGAACAGGAAATTGTTCCGGGACATGCAATATTTCTCCTGTCAATGCGTCCAACCCTGTAATATAGAATTTATATCCATAATTTACAGCTATATCAAATATCGCTTTTGATGTTTTTTGCAAATACTCATAGCCCATTGCGATATGCTCTTTAGTATTATTTAAAGAATAATATCCATACCCGGCTTTAAATAATTTCCCCTGTTGAACTAAAATATGTAATCTCCAGGAAACAGTCTTTTGATTCACCTCATTGAATTTATCATATATTTCTTTTGTATTAAGCTGTCTGCCGGCATCCAGATATTTCACAATTTCATTGTAAAATTTCTTATCTACAGTTTTATTTTTTTGACTCATATAATGCCACCACAAAAAGTTTTTTGCAAAATATAATTTTGCCATAATAATTTTGTAATCATTATATCAAAATGTTTTAGTCAAATCAAAATTTTGTTAAATAGTTTATTTTATTACTTAAATGTTAAAGTAACTTCCTGCTTGATATAGCCAACAGAAAGTTAGCCGGTAACAAAAATTTTAGTGTAAATTTAATTCATAATAACTTGCTTTTAAATCCCCCGTGTATAAATAAAATATCTGCCGTGATATTAGCTTAAAACTGGTAATGCATTTGCCAAAAAGAATGAATTTAAAATAAAACCGGGGATTTTTGATAAAAAATCAGCAGTATTATTTCCAGAAATATATTTTATGTGAAACCATGATTATACCGGCCGGTTTTGGGCAAGGCTTTATTTAAGAGAAATTTATCTCTTTTTAAAAATCTTTCGTAATCACAGTAAAGGGGTGAATTGGAAAATTGATCAGTATTGCATAATCAAACGACAACGATTAAGGCAGCGCTGAAAGCCAGCGGTGAGCGGTAACGACTAAAATATTGTTCTTTTTGTTTTTGTAGATTTTTTTTATTCCTTCCTTTTTTACAAGTTGTACAGCCGGAATATTTAAATAATCCTGAAAATTAATAAGGCTT
>JAHILC010000153.1 GCA_018897225.1 Actinomycetota bacterium | reverse complement strand
CCAATTCACAATAATTCATTAAATTCATAATAAAAATAAAAAAATATAAAAACTTATATTATGAAAATACAAATCTCAGTTTGTCAGATGAATGTTTCTCATGATAAGAAAATAAATCTTGCAAAATCAAAGGATTTCATAACCAATGCAGCCGCTGCAGGTTCACAAATTGCTGTACTTCCCGAAATGTTTAACTGTCCATATGAGAGCAGTTTTTTTGAAAAGTTTGCAGAAGAATTTCCAGGGCCAACCACAGACTTTATTTCAAGCCTTGCAAAAGATTTATCAATCTACATTATTGGCGGTTCTATTCCTGAAAAGGAAAACGGCAAAATCTATAATACTTCTTATACTTTCAATCCCGAAGGACTTCTTATAGGAAAGCACAGGAAGATACATTTATTTGATGTTGACATTTCGGGTGGAATTAAATTTAAGGAATCTGATACGCTTTCACATGGAGATAAGGTAACAGTTTTTGAAACAAAATATTGCAAAATTGGAGTCGCCATATGTTATGATATGAGGTTTGGCGAACTTATAAGAAAAATGACTTTGCTGGGAGCAAAAATAATAGCAATTCCGGCTGCCTTCAACATGACAACAGGCCCTGCGCACTGGCATTTGCTTGCCAGAACCAGAGCCCTTGATAACCAGGTTTATTTTATTGCCGCTTCACCAGCGCGAAATGAGAAAGATATCTACATATCTTATGGACATTCTATGGTTGTTGACCCATGGGGAAAAATTATTGCGGAAAAAGACGAAAAAGAAGGACTGTTGTGCTGTGAAATTGACCTTGCCTATATCGAGCAAATCAGGAACCAGCTTCCACTTTTAAAGCACAGGCGGGATGAAATATATAAGCCAGAAAATCCATAAAAATATCAGGGATAATTTTTATAGCTTTTTACAGGCCGCCTTTGCCTTCTGTTGAAGAAAAAAGCCCGACTACTGGCTAATACCAAGTAATTTCAATATTGAGCTCTTATCGCTGTCTTCAGATATTATGAAAAGTTTGTCCCCAGAATGAAGCAAGGTGTCGCCCTTAGGTATAATAACTTCCATGCCGGACACTATCGCTATTATATGGATATTATTTGGGAAACTTAACTGGGATATTTGCTTGCCTGCAGCGCTTGAATCATCCGGCAGGTTAATCTCGTCAACCGAAACATTTCCTTTCTTTAATTTCAAAATAGAGATTATCTCTCCCAGGCTTACTTCTTCCTGAATCAGGTTTGCAATTATTATTGAAGAAGACACTGCGATATCCACTCCCCAATTTTTTTCAAAAAGCCACTCATTCTTAGGATTATTGATTCTTGCAAAAATAAGAGGGACATTATTTTGAAATTTGGATAAAAAAGAAATAACCAGGTTATCTTCGTCATCACCTGTAAGCGCGGCTACTACGTCCATCTGCTTAATATTGGCCTTTTCAAGTATGTGGGGCTCACAGCCATCACCTTTAATGATTTCAATATCCTGAACCTCTCTTCTTAAACTTTCAACTCTTTCCTTGCAGGATTCTATAACAGTAACCTTGTGATTCTTTTTTAATTTTAAAGCTACAAAGCTTCCTGACCTTCCACCACCTATTATTAAAACCTTCATATCTTCTCCTCTTATTTAAAAAGCGCCAAGCATATTTCTAAGCTTGCTTATACTATCATGAGAAACTGTGATATATAAAACATCATCCTTGCTAAAAATTGTGCCAGGATTAGGGATAAAAACATTATTTTCTCTAAAAATTGCTGATACCTTTATTTCACCCGAAATCTCCAGGTCCTTCACCAGTTTATTTTCCAATCTCAACGGTAGCGTAACTTCCACCATTTCTACTTCGCCGCTTCCAAAAACATATTCACTATGAAGCTCGGGGTTCAGAATTAAGCTTACAAGTCTTGAACTTGCCCATGTAACAGTTGCAATTGTAGAAACACCAAACTTTTTATAAATTTCAGCTCTTCTCGGATCATAAATCCTTGCAAAAACTATAGGAACCTTAAAGTATTCTTTTGCAATTCGTGCACTTACTATATTGCTGTTATCACCACTTGTTACAGCCACATAGACGTCTGCTTCTTTAATACCGGCATTTTCGAGCACATCCCTGTCAAAAACTATTCCAATTACTTTTTTACCTTTGTAACCTGCCCAAAGCTCATCAAAATTTGCAGGGTCCTTATCAATTATACTTATATTATGGCCTGAACTTTCCAATGTATGAGCCAGATATCTGCCGACTCTTCCGCAACCTCCTATCACAATGTTCATTTTATGCATTTTTATCACCCTTATATTTAAAAATCTTGTTGTTTCTTTCTTTAATTATTATCCCTAAGCAACTTTAAGAATCCGTGTCTGCCTTTTTTTCATAAACTTCAATATAAGCTTTCTGAGTTCTTCAGCTATTAAAACAGATGGTATAAATGCTATTAAAACGAGCCAGTCGGTAATTCCAATAGGTGCATTATTAAATACTTTATTAAGATGCGGCACATAAATTAAAATATTAACCAGCGCAACTTCTGCAAGGATACCCCATAACAGCAGCTTGTTCTTGAAAAAGCCTACCTTAAACACCGACTCAAAATTTGTTTTACATGCAAAAGCGTTGCCGATTTGTGTCATAATTATTGCTGCAAGGCTCATGGTTGTAGCCTGTAAATATATTATATCATTAATATAAGATTTAGTATTTGCTCCTATTATCCTTAGCATTTCGAAACTATAACCTCTGGAGGAATACAAATAGAAGTAACCTAGCATACCCATTGCAGCTTCAATTGGACCTAAGAACAAATAAGCCTTTACAAGCACCTTGAAATTGAGTAATCTTTCATTTCTCGGCCTTGGTGGTCTGTTCATTATTCCAGGTTCGGGTGGTTCTGTCCCCAAAGCAAGAGCTGGCAGCATATCTGTTCCAAGGTCAACCGCAAGAATCTGCATTACAGTCAACGGTAGCGGTATTTTAAATAAAACCATGGCAATAAATGGAATTGCTTCAGGAATATTACTGGCAAGAATATATGTGATAAATCTCCTGATATTATCAAATACTGCTCTTCCTTCTTCAATTGCACTTACAATGCTTGCAAAGTTATCATCAGTTAAAATCATATCCGCTGCTTCTTTTGCAACATCTGTTCCGGCTATGCCCATTGCTATTCCAATATCAGCAGATTTTAAAGCCGGTGCATCATTGACACCATCGCCAGTCATAGCAACAACGTGGCCATTCTTTTTTAAAGCATCTGCAATCGACATTTTATTCTCAGGTGAAACTCTGGCAAATATTATATTTTCCTGCTTTAAAACCTCTCTTAATTGCTCTTCGCTCATATCTTCAATATCAGAACCAAGATAAATTTTTGACTCACCCTTAACTATTCCTGTTTTTCTTGCAATAGCATCTGCAGTAAGTCCATAGTCACCGGTAATCATTATTATTTTTATTCCTGATTTATAACACTGCTTCACTGCAGCTTCTACCTCAAGCCTTGGCGGATCCATCATAGCAGCAAGACCTATAAAAACTAAATCCTGCTCAACACTTTCAGGGCTGTAAGATGAACTGAAGCCCTTTAAATCTCTATACGCTATCGCTAGAACTCGCAGAGCTTTTCTTGCATAATCATCATTTATCTTCAGAATTTCATCTCTTTGCTTTTTTGAAAGCTCAACTACATTTCCATCCAAATAAATTTTGCTGCAAATTGAAAGCATTTCCTTGGGAGCGCCCTTTACAAAAGCGATTATGCCTTCCTTTGCATTATGTATCGAGCTCATTCTTTTTCTTCTTGAATCAAAAGGCAGAAGATATGTTCTGATCTCATCCTGAATTTCTACTTCGTACTCAAAACCAGATTTTTTTGCTGCAACAAGCAAAGCTCCCTCAGTAGGATCGCCCTTTATAGTCCACTGCTTTGTGCTTGCATCCACGATAAGTCTTGCATTATTGCAGTAAGACATTGCACGCGCAATAGGTTTAAGGGCTTTAGAAGCATCTTCTTTGTTTAGTTTAGCGCTGCCAAGAAAAAAATCTCCTTCCGGATTATACCCAACCCCAGTCAAATCGTAGCTTTTGCCGTTCGCCCACATTTCTTTTATGGTCATTTCATTTTGAGTTAGTGTGCCTGTTTTATCAGTACAAATAACAGTAGCGCTGCCTAGGGTTTCAACTGAAGAGAGTTTCTTAATAAGTGCGTTTCGTTTTGCCATTCTCTGCACGCCCATAGCCAGCGTTATTGTCACTGTAGGCAGCAATCCTTCCGGCACAAAAGCAACTATACAACCTATCGCAAATACAAAAGCTGCCACAAATCCCAGTTTTACCGTAAAAAGCGATAGAACAAAAAACAAAACACCAACTCCAACTGCTATGAATGCAAGAATCTGGCTGGTCTTGTTAATTTCAATCTGGAGAGGACTAAGTTGCTCTTTAACATTCTGAGTCAGGTTGGCAATTTTTCCAAATTGTGTTTTCATTCCTGTTGCAAAAACAACAGCCCTTCCGCTTCCATTTGTTACGCTTGTACCGGTGTAAACAACGTTTGCAAGCCTTAGCTCGTCAGCATTCTCCTGGTGAACTGGATTCGCATTCTTTCTTTGTGGATCTGATTCTCCAGTTAGAACCGAATTGTTAGTTCTTATATCATAAGCTTCAATGAGTCTTGCATCTGCAGTAATATTGTCACCCTCTTCAAGCACAATAATATCACCGGGTACAAGCTCACTGGATAAAATATCCTGAATCTCTCCCGACCTTAATACTTTGGAATAAGATGGAATTAAATTTTTTAATGCTTCAAGAGCTTTTTCGGCCCTGAATTCCTGCAGGAAGCTGAAAACTGCATTAATAATAACAACAAGAATAATAGCATATCCAAGTTGAGGCATGTCAACTTTGGGGATAAAACATAATCCAGCCGCAACCCATAATATTATAGCCAGTAAATGCACGAAATTATCGAAAAACTTTAAAATCAGTGGTCTTTTTCTTTTAGCAACCAGGGCATTTGGTCCAAATTCCTTTAACCTTTTTGCAGCTTCTTCATCACTTAAGCCATCTTTGGAAACACCTAATTTTTTAAAAATCTTCTCAGTATCAAGTGAAAAATAATCTGAATTTTCCATTTAAAATCGTCCTCTAAATATTAATCTAAAATACATGATTATAATCATAAGTAGTGTATTATATTCCCTTTACAGAAATTGTGAAGTTTTTTTTAAATTAATTTCGGGTTATTTATTGAATCTGTGGGTCTTCTTGCTTATTTGATTTCCTTTACATTTATAAAATTGGTGCTGCCTGGTCTGTTCATAAAAATTCCGCCTGTTATAACCACCCTATCCCCTTCCTCGATATAGCCATGTTTTTTGGAAACAGAAACAGCCTCCTCAATCATTTTATCAACACTACCAAAAAATTTTGTTTTTGCAGGAATTACACCCCAGGTAATCATAAGCTGTCTTATAACCCATTCATGGGGACTTGTACCAATTATTATACTTTCAGGCCTGCTTTTAGAAACTTGCCTCGCCGTGCTGCCTGATTGAGTGGATGTTATGATTGCCTTTGCACTAAGCACGCTCGCAATTTCGCAGGCAGCAAAGCTTATCGCTTCTGTTATTGTATGCTGCTTAACAGCAAACTTCTTCTGCATGATTTCCTTGTAATCAAGGGCTTCTTCAGTCTTATTAATTATCCTGACCATAGTTTTAAGAGCTTCAACGGGATAGCTTCCAGCAGCAGTTTCCCCTGATAGCATTACAGCATCTGAACCATCGAAAATTGCGTTTGCAACATCGCTTACCTCTGCCCTTGTAGGTCTGGGATTTCTAATCATCGAATCAAGCATCTGGGTTGCCGTAATTACAGGTTTTCCAACCATATTTGCCTTTTTAATTATCTCTTTCTGTATATTGGGCACATCTTCCTGTGGAACTTCAATTCCCAAATCCCCTCTTGCTATCATAATGGCATCCGCTTGCTTTAATATGCTATCAAAGTTGGATACAGCCTCGTGCTTTTCAATTTTTGCTATAACCATTATATGGCTGTTTTTTTCTTTTATAATAGATTTTATTTTTTTAATGTCCTCAGCATCTCTTACGAAAGACTGTGCAATGAAATCAACACCCATTTCTATACCAAAATTTAAAAAATCTATATCTTTTTCGGTAACAGAATTAACGCTCACTGACAGCCCTGTGAGATTTATTCCCTTATTGGAACTTAACATGCCTCCCCTGATAACAAGAGCTTCTGCATACCCATCCAATTTGTTAATTTTTTGGATTCTGCATTCGATCAATCCATCGTCAATAAAAATTGTACAGTTTTCCCTTATGTCGTCTAAAAATTTATCATAGTTTACTTTGATTACCGGGATTGCTGCCTGAGTGAAGCTTGTTTTTAGGCCGCTGTTACTTTTTTTATTTGCGGTTGGAAGAATGTCACGGATTGTTAAAATAATATGCTGACCATCCTCAAGCATGATGTCTTTAGCAAGCTTGCCGATTCTGATTTTTGGACCCTGAAGATCAAGTATTATCGCGGTGTTTGTTTTACGTTTTATGGAAATAGCTCTGATATTTTCAATCTTTTTTTTAGCCTCTTCCTTACTGCTGTGAGAAGTATTGATCCTGGCTATATCCATCCCGTTAAAAATTAAACTTTCAAGTGCCTTATAGGATTCGCTTGAAGGACCTATTGTGCAAATAATTTTTGTTTTTCTCACTACATCTCTTTTGATAATTTAATATTTTTATCTAATTTAATTATTTTAATTCTAAGGGATATTGTAGCAAATATTTAAATAAAATATAAAATTAAAAATCCTGTTTTTTTTTTTAATGTTGTATAAT
>JAHILC010000152.1 GCA_018897225.1 Actinomycetota bacterium | reverse complement strand
CATGCACAAATGCAAACCAGTCTATAAAGTACTGGAAGGCTGGAAGGAAGACATAAGTGGCGTTAAATCTTTTGAGGATCTTCCATTAAATACAAAAAAATATATTGAAGCAATAGAAAAACTTATAAAAGTTCCCATTTCTATGATAAGCGTTGGGCCTGAAAGAAGCCAGATTATAATGAAAAATGAGAGTTTTGCGCAAAGATTTTTCAATATAAATAAAAAACCACTTTTGGTAATGTGATATCTCAATAATATAAAAATTTAGCCTGATTACATAGTAAGTAAACTGATTATAAATATTATTTTCATCAAAATTATTAATAATTAGCTATGAAAGTACTTGTTATTGGAAGTGGCGGCAGGGAACACTGTATAGCATGGAAAATTTCAAAAAGCGACTTTGTTGAAAAAATCTATGCAATTCCCGGCAATCCCGGGATAGCAGAACTGGCTGAATGTAAAAATATTGATATAAAAAAGGAAAATTTTAGCCAGATAATTAGTTTTGTTGAAGAAAAAGGTATTGATTTTACTATTGTTGGTCCGGAAGCGCCGCTTGTAGACGGAATTGTTGATGTTTTTGGCAAAAGAGGACATAAAATATTTGGTCCCGATATGAAAGGGGCAGTGCTTGAAGGCAGCAAGGTTTTTACAAAGGATCTTTGCAAAAAGTATGAAATACCTACCCCGGGAAGCCATGCTTTTAAACGAAGCGATAGACAAAAGGCAAACAACTACCTCGGCAAGCTCGAAGATAATAAATTTCCAGTAGTAATAAAGGTCGATGGACTGGCTGCAGGAAAAGGCGTTATAATTGCCCAAACCAAAGAACAGGCGCTTAGCGCTGTTGAGCAATGCTTTATCAAAAATGTTTTTGGAAGCTCTGGAGATTATATTGTCATTGAAGACTTCATGAAAGGATTTGAACTTTCACTGCTAAATTTGTGTGACGGCAAGAACATCATACCAATGGTTCTTGCTCAGGATTATAAAAAAATCTTTGATAATGATATGGGTAAAAATACGGGTGGTATGGGAAGCTACAGTCCTGTTCCTTTTGTAAGCGATGATTTATATGACAAAATATTGAACAGGATCATATATCCCACTTATGATGCATTGCTGAAAGAAGGCATTACATACAAGGGTATTCTTTACGGCGGTATAATTGTAGAAGAAGGAGAACCATACTTACTTGAATATAATTGCAGGTTTGGAGACCCGGAAACGCAGGCCATACTTCCAAGGCTTAATAGTGACTTGCTGGAACTGCTGGTTAAATGTGCCGGTGGAAAACTTTCCAGCCAAAAGTTATCCTGGAGCAATAACAAGTGTGTTTGTGTAATTATGGCTTCAAAAGGTTATCCGGAATCTTCTTCCAGCGGTGACATCATAAAAGGTCTTGATGATCTAAAAAATAATGAAGATATTACTGTTTTTCATGCAGGTACCAGATACGAAGACAGCAATATCGCAACTGCAGGAGGAAGAGTATTGGGCGCAGCATCTTGTGCGCCATCTTTTAAAGAAGCCAGAAATAAAATTTATACTGCAATTGACAAGATAAAATTTGATGGAATGCAGTTTAGGAAAGATATAGCGTTACGAGTGGAGGAGGACCCACCCTGCTAACAAAAGTGCATTTATAAATAAATATTGATAAATAAATGGATGATGGCATAAAGATTAAAGTAAGGAACTATGGCTTTTACTACGGTACTGTTAAAGTGTTGGTTGATATTGATATGGATATACTAAAAAATACGATAACAGCCATAATTGGACCTTCAGGATGCGGTAAATCCACTTTCCTGAGAACATTTAATAAAATGAACGAGTTGATGGCTAATATATCAACAGTTGAAGGTGAAGTCAGGATTGACGGTGTAGATATTTATAAGGAAAACATAGACACGGTTGATTTAAGAAGAAGAGTAGGCATGGTTTTCCAGCGGCCAAACCCTTTTCCAAAGACCATTTATGAAAATGTTGTTTATGGTCCAAGGCTGCATAAGAAATATAGAAAGCAGGAACTCGACAGTTTAGTTGAAAACAGCTTAAAAAAGGCAGCCCTTTGGGACGAAGTAAAGAGTAAACTTCACACCCCTGCCCTGGATTTATCGGGAGGACAGCAGCAGAGGCTTTGTATTGCAAGAGTGCTGGCAGTTGATTCGGAGGTAATATTGATGGACGAACCAGCATCTGCGCTTGATCCTATTTCAACCCAAAAAATAGAAGATTTGATGGATGAACTTAAAGATAATTATACGATAATCATAGTAACCCATAACATGCAGCAGGCAGCAAGAGTTTCGCAAAAAACTGCCTTTCTGCTTATGGAACAATTTGGAGAGCCTGCAAAGCTTATAGAATATGATGACACAAATAAGATTTTTACAAATCCCGGCGACAAAAGAACAGAAAATTATATAACTGGAAGATTCGGATAGAATATTTTTGACATCTAATAACTCTTACAATATAATACCTCAATTAAACAGTTTTTATTTTAATTTCCACAATAGATTATATTAGACAAATTCAAAATTTGAGGTGATTTTTTCTTATGAAAGAATATCGTTTAACTAAAGAGGGCCATGGTATGCTTGTTGCAGAGCTTGATGATCTTGTAAAAAATAAAAGGAAAGAAGTTGCAGAACGACTAAAGGAGGCCAAGGACTTTGGCGGAGAATTGGGTGAAAATTCTGAATATGAACATGCAAAAAATGATCAGGCCTTTATTGAAGGAAGAATAGAACATATAAATGAAATAATGTCCAATCATGTAATTGTTGAAAATGAAGAAAAAGGCAGGGTAGGTTTAGGTTCAACTGTTATACTTAAGGATATGGCAGAGAAAAAGGAAAAGAAATTTAAAATAGTAAGTTCAATTGAATCTGATCCTGAAAAAAACAAAATTTCTGATGAATCACCTGTCGGCAAGGCTTTACTCCATAAAAAAATAGGAGAAGTTGTTTTAATTAAGACCCCTCAATCCAGCAAGGATTTTAAAATAATTGATATTTTATAAAGGATCTAATGAGTCAAAAAGATAATAGCAAAAATGACTATCTGCTGGAACTTGAAGATAACCTTGGTGAACCCCTGAAGTTAAAACTAAATAAAATAAAATCACTTGTTGCCCATGGTAAAGAACTTTATGCTGCCAGCTTTAAGAAAAATATTTCGGTTACAGAACTACAAAAAAAGTATTCCTGTCTTAATTCTGGTGAAAAATCAGATGACTTTTTGAAATTAGCCGGGAGAATAATGATTTTCAGGGTCCATGGCAAGGCTACTTTTTGCGACATCAAGGATCAGGATGAAAAAGTTCAGCTTTATATCAATATAAAAAGTGTTGGCGAGGAGAAATATAATGAATTTCTCGATCTTGATATTGGCGACTGGATCGGTGTCCAAGGAAATGCATTTATTACCCACAAAGGTGAGCTTTCGATAAATGTCCAGGATTTTAAGCTGCTTAGCAAATCCATAAGAATAATGCCCGAAAAGTGGCATGGACTTAAAGATATTGAGCTAAGGTACAGGCAAAGATACCTGGATTTCATAGTAAATCCTGAAGTTAAAAAAATATTCCTGACAAGAATTAAGGTAATCGAATCTTTCAGGGAATGTCTAATTGGTAAAGGATTCCTGGAAGTGGAAACTCCAATGCTTCAGACAATTCCCGGAGGCGCTGCAGCTAAACCTTTCATAACGCATCATAACGCGCTTGATATGGAATTATTTTTAAGAATAGCGCCCGAGCTTTTTCTTAAAAGACTGATCATTGGCGGGTTTGAAAGAGTTTTTGAGCTGAACAGAAATTTCAGGAATGAAGGGATATCTCACAAACATAATCCTGAATTTACAATGCTCGAATTTTATCAGGCTTTTGCCGATTATAATGATTTAATGACATTAACTGAAGAGTTATTAAAATTTGTTGCACTAAAGGCAACTGGAACCTTAGTGTTTAATTATAGAGATAATGCCATCAGCTTTGATGGAAATTGGGAGAAAATCACTATGATAGACTCTATAAAAAAATACGGGCATATTGAAGTCAGCTTTGATATGGATTTAAAAAAATAGCAAAAAATAGCCCAGAATTCCCAAGTTGAAATAGATGAAAGCTTTGGCAAAGGTAAATTAATAAACGAGATTTTTAAAAAAGTTGTTGAAGACAAGCTTATTGCGCCTACATTTATAAAAGACTATCCCGTTGAAATCTCCCCGCTTGCAAGAAAGCATCCTACAAATGAAAACCTGACTGAAAGGTTTGAACTCTTTATAGGTGGGGAAGAAGTTGCAAATGCTTTTTCCGAACTTATCGACCCCAGTGATCAAATGATCAGATTCCAGCAGCAGGTAAAAAGTAAAATCGAAGAAGAGAGAATAACAGGAAAAATAGATGTCGATTTCATTAAAGCTCTTGAATATGGAATGCCCCCAACCGGTGGAGAAGGTATTGGCATAGACAGGCTTGTAATGATCCTGACAGACAGCAGGTCAATCAGAGATGTAATCCTATTTCCTCTAATGCGTCCAGACAGAGATTAGCTAAAGTTTTAAGTAAATCAGGCACTTTTTAAACAAACCCAACAGGTTAATATTTAAAATAAAAGATGATATAATTTACCTGATATTTAAATAATTTAAAGATTATTGATTTGGAGTTAAAATGATTTGTGATTTTTGTAAAAGCAACGAAGCCAGCATCCATTTGATTAAAGTAATAAATAATAATGTTGAAAAGATTAACTTATGCATGGATTGTGTAAAAAATTACTCTTTTTTTTCAACAGAAGATTTTTTCACTGATTTAACAAAAATACTTTCAAAGTTTTTTGAAATCGATATAAAAATTACCAACAAAGATGATAGTGACAAATTATTTGAAAGTGTTAGTGTTAATGATAATAAGAAATGTTCTTTTTGTAATATAGATTTAAATACCATAAAATCAATTGGCAGAGTTGGTTGCGCAAACTGTTATAATGAATTTAGAGATGTTCTTAATCCTATTGTAAAAGCTATCCATGGCAGCCTGGAGCATAAGGGAAAGGTTCCGGTAAAATCCAGCAATGATGTTAAGATCGAAAAGGAAATCAGAGATCTCAAATATCAGTTAAAGGAAGAGGTTACAGTTGAAAATTTTGAAATAGCTGCAAAACTGAGGGATACGATTAAGAATCTTCAAAAAAAGCTGTACATAGGTAAGAATGTAAATTAAACAAGGAAATTAAATTTGACTATAATATTCTAAAAAAATGAACGAGCAAAACCCTACAATTTATAAAAATAAAAGCCGCAGAGCTAAAACAGCAAGTGATAGAGGCGATGGCCAGATTATTCTGACCACTCGTGCAAGGATTGCCAGGAATATTGCAGGTTTCAGGTTTGGCAGCATTAACAATGAAACTGAAAGAAAAGAGATATTGAATCTGGTAAAAAATACTTTTTTCAGCTTGAGCAGGAATAAGGGATACAGTTTTTATACGATGAACAAACTGCCCAAAACTCAGCGCAAGCTGCTTGTCGAGAGGCATTTAATCAGTTACGAAATGACTTTAAAACTTTCAGGAAAAGGATTTATCCTTCGCGGAGATTCAAGTGAGATGGGAAAAGCAATTTCAATAATGATAAATGAAGAAGACCATTTGCGCATACAGAGCATGATTCCCGGGCTGAATATTTACAGGTCTTATAATGAAGTAGCCAAGATTGAAAAAGATCTTGAGAAAAAATTAAATTTTTCTTATGACAAAAATTTTGGGTACCTTACTGCGTGCCCTACTAATCTGGGCACATCGGTGCGAGTATCAGTTATTGTGCATCTTCCAGCAATAGTTGTAAGTTCAAAAGTTGAAGATTTTATAAAAAAACTCAGCAAGATAAACTGCACAATAAGGGGCTACTTTGGTGAAAATTCAGAAGTGATAGGTAATTTATTTCAAATTGCAAATCAGGTTTCTCTGGGAAAATATGAAGATCAGATAATAGATGAAATGAATGCAATTTGTTTGAATATAATAGATGAAGAGAAAAATGCAAAGGATTTTCTAAGGCAGAATAAACATGAAAATGTTGAAGACAGCATTTTCAGATCATATGGTATGTTAAAATATGCAAAGATGCTTGCATTTGGAGAATCTCTGGAGCTTTTATCAATGCTGCGGCTGGGACTTGATATTGATGTAATTAAAAACATAAAACCTTTCGATTTTTATAATTTGATAGGTATTCTGGGAGATTCTAATATATTGGCCAGTTATGGTAAAAATATTAAGCTTAAAAGCGAAGATGTTGATAAGATTAGAGCATCACTTATAAGGGAAAGAATTTTAAAAGGATTTGAT
>JAHILC010000151.1 GCA_018897225.1 Actinomycetota bacterium | reverse complement strand
AGTACTGCAAAAAATGTTTTAAAAGATATATTGCCTGAAGACAGGGACTATAAAATAAGTACTCAAAAAATAATAAAAGAAGTGTCTAAATATTTTTCTATACCTATAAACACATTAATAAGCAGTAAAAGAAGCCAGTTGATTGCACACGCAAGGCAGGTTGCGATGTTCTTGTGCAGAGAACTTACAAGCGACTCTCTTCCCACAATTGGAAAATCTTTTGGTAATAGAGACCACACAACGGTTCTCTATGCAAGAACAAAAATTAACGAGCTTATCTTAAAAGACAAAGATGTATACAACCAAGTTCACGAAATAACAAACAGGGTAAAGTCTGGTTCTTGAGTTGTTCTCATTGTTAAGAACCCCCATGGGGCATATTAACAACTTTCTAACAACTGGGCTGGTTCTGTTAATAACTATTTTTTTATTTTTGGTTGTTAATTAAGTACCTGGTTATTAACAGCTTTTAACATTTTTATCCACAGAAATTTTTGGTGTTTTTATATCTTTACTGCCCTGTTTTAATACTTGTTAACATTATTAACAAGCCCTATTATTATTACTACCTATTTAAATATATGTCCTTATATAATAGAATAACTGTTAATAATTATTTCATTTTTAAAGAGAGGCCAAAATGAAAATTCAAACCACAAGGGACGAGTTGTTGAACAAGCTTTTGTTTATAAGTAGAGCAATGTCTCCGAAAATAACAAATTTTGTACTCAACGGCGTGATGCTCGAAGCTGAAGAATCTTCTCTTAGTATTTATGGAACAGATCTTGAAACAAGCATTAAAAGCAGCACCCAGGTGAAAGTTGTAGAGAAAGGAAGGGTGATTGTTCCGTTAAAAATATTAATAAATGTTTTAAAAAGTTTTAACGAATCAAAGATCGAGCTCGAACTACTGAGCCCCTCAAATGAGTTAAAAGTTGTTTGCCAGAACGCAAATTTTAAATTAAATACTTTTTCACTTGAAGAATATCCGCAATTTCCAAGCATAAAGAAACATAATTCCTTTAAAATAAATATTGAAAACCTTAAAATTTTAATCTCAAAGGTTCAGAAATCCAGCTCAACAGACGAAAGCAGGATAATTTTAACAGGGATACTTTTAGATCTGGGAAAAGATATAATAAAATTAGTTGCAACGGACAGCTACAGGCTTGCGATTATTGAAGACAAAATAAAATATGACAGCAGCCCAATAAAAGTGGTTGTACCAACAAGAGTTCTTGACACAATATTAAAAAGCGACATTACTTCAGGAGAAATAGAAATTAATATAGAAGAAAACCAGATAAGTTTTCTTCTATATGCAGAGGGGGTATTAAACACCACAATTATATCAAGACTGCTTACCGGAAAATTTCCTGAGTACGAAAAACTCATACCCTCTAGCTTTAATCACAGCATAATTATTAACAAAGGTACAATTCTTGAAGTAATAAGAAGAATTTCTTCAATATCTCAAGACAATATTCCCGTTAAGCTGGATATAGACAAAGGAAAAATTACTGTTTCCATGAACATAAGAGAAGTGGGAAGCTCAAGCGAAGATTTCGAAGTAAGTTATGGGGAAGAAAAACTACAACTGGCTTTCAATCCCATTTTTCTTATAGAGGGTCTTTCTACAATGGATGAAGAAAAAATAATATTCAATATCGTCGAACCCTTAAAACCTGTTTTATTAAAACCTGAAAAAAATGAGCACCTGGTCTACTTGCTTATGCCCATAAGAATTTCATAGCAATTCATTCTTGGTGGCGCTTGATAGGTTATAAATTTATTACTAAAACACTTATATGTAAATATGAAATCCACGGCCAAAATAAAGAAAAAGAATATTTTAATTATAGGCGCAGGAAGGCTTGGAACAACGCTAGCGTCGGTTCTTGTGATCAAACCGGTTCCGGATTTAAAGGTCAGATACATAACATCCCGCACAGAAAAATCACTTATAAAAGCAAAAAAAATAATAGGCAAGCATGGAAGAGAAATAATATTTACAAAAGATATGGTTGAGGGAGTTAAAGACTGCAGCATTATTTTTATATGTACCCCCGATGATGAGATAGAAAAGGTTTGTAATAATATCGCAAAAAATGCCGAGTTGAGCCTAAAGGGCAAATATTTTATACACTTCAGCGGATCAAAACGGCTGGAAGTTTTAAACAATGCTAAAAAATTAGGAGCTTATGTGGCTTCAATACACCCGATGAAATCTTTTGCTTCGATAGCAGACTCCATAAGGACAATAGGTGGGACAGTATACGGCATAACTTTTGAAAAAACGCATCTTTGCCGGGAATCCACGGAAGCCAAAAGTCTTATTATAGACATTGTAGAAGCTCTCGGCGGAACAACAGTTGAAGTAAAAGATGATGACAAACCTCTGTATCACGCAGCCGCATGCGTGGCTTCCAATTATCTTGTGAGCCTGGTAAATTATGCTGTTGAGATAAATGAAAAAATTGGTATAAAATCAGAAGATTCTCTTAAAGGCTTAATAGGATTAATTGAGAGCACAATTAATAATATAAAAAAACTTGGCACAAAAAAGGCGTTAACCGGACCGATTGCAAGAGGTGATACGGGCACCATAAAAGAACATCTTGATAATTTTAAAAAGAATTTTGAAAAGGGCGATTATTTGTTGTATAAAGTATTGGGACTGGCGACCAGTAAAATCGCTTATGAAAACAAATGGATAAGCAGGAGAACATTCCAAGAGCTCAAAACAATCTTTATGGATGGTGAGTAAATTTTTTAAAATAAAATGGAGATAATAAAAAAATCAAAACGTATGGTTTCTACCTCTGAGTTATTAAAATCAAAGGGAGAAAAAATTGGGCTTGTGCCTACAATGGGTTATTTACACAAAGGCCATATAAGCCTTATTAAAAGGGCAAGAGCAGAGTGTTCAAAAGTTTTTGTAAGCATATTTGTAAATCCTATACAGTTTGGACCAAAGGATGATTTTGCAAGATATCCTAGAAATTTTAAAAGAGACTGCAGTTTTTCTGAAAAAGCAGGGGCCGACTACATATTTTTTCCATCAACGGACGAAATGTATGAAAAAGATTTTAAAACTTTTGTCGAAGTTCAGGATCTAGGTAATGTAATGTGTGGGAGAGCAAGACCTGGACATTTTAGGGGAGTATGCACGGTGGTGCTAAAGCTTTTTAACATAATAAGGCCAAATATTGCATATTTTGGTCAAAAGGATTATCAGCAGTTGGTCATAATAAGAAAAATGACAAAAGATTTGAATGTCCCCGTAGAGATAGCAGAATGTCCAACAGTAAGAGAAGAAGACGGGCTCGCCGTCAGCTCCAGGAACAAATATCTGTCATCAGACGAGAGGAAAAATGCGGTTGTTTTATTTCAAAGCCTAAAGCTTGCAGAAGAGCTTATCATAAATGGACAGAAAAACCTGGAAATTGTAAGGAAGGCAGCCCTTGAAAAATTGGAAAGTAACCCATTTGTTTCCAAAATTGATTATTTTGATTTTAGAGACAAGGATATGCTTTATGAGATTGAACGAATTGATCAAAAGGCAGCAAGAATTTTAATTGCATCGGCAATCTGGATAGGCGAGACAAGGCTGATAGACAATATTCTTTTAGAAAATAATTTTTGAAAAGGCAACAATAAGATAAAAAAATATAGAAGGAGGGCAACAATGATAATAAGTGTATTAAAAAGTAAAATTCACAGAGCTACAGTGACAGATGCCCAAATCCATTATACAGGCAGCATAACGATTGATAAAACACTGATAGAGCATGCGAAAATCATTCCCTTCGAGAAAGTTATGGTTGTCAGCCTCGATAGCGGTGAAAGGATAGAAACTTATGTGATTGAAGGTAAAAAGGGGAGCGGAGAAGTATGTATAAATGGAGCTGCAGCAAGAAAAATTTTAAAAGGAGATAAGATAATTATTATGTCTTTTGCGAGCATTAATGAGTCTGAAGCAGAGAATTTCAAACCCACTATTGTACTTGTGAATGAAAATAATAGGATATCAGGGCAGGATTGCAAAGCTGAAAGAAACGACGAATGCTGATGAAGTCCCAAAAGCTATTAAATATAACAATTTTTATTATTTTTTTTATCATGGTTTCTTTAGCTTTTTCTTTGTCCTGTCAGAAAAAAGACTTAATTACAGGCGACCAGGCAGGAACTGCTGCACCAGATTCTTTGGAGAAAAATGACCAGATTTATTTTTTTGACTATACAAAAATAATAATAGATACCACGCAATCACAAGATATAAAAATAAAAAACAGCAATATATATGCTGATATTTACGGAGACCTTATAATTCTCGGTGAAATTGCAAATTCCTCGACAATAAATAAGACAGATTTAGAGGCTACGTTTAATTTTTATGACAAACTCGACAATCTTATTGACTCAAAAACACTAAAAACATTTGCAAACTATCTTAAAATTGGTGGAGTTTTACCTTTTATTTATAACTATGAAGAAAAAAGTAAATATATTGATATAGCCAAAATAAAAATTGGCATTAATTATAAAAATTATAACAAGGACCTTATTGGAAATCCTATAGTAACCAGTGAGAATTTTTATTACAGCAAGGATATTTTAAAAATAGAAGGCAAAGTTATTAATTTAGGTCAAAACAAAATAGAGGACCTAAAATTGCTTGCAACTTTTTATAATAATAAAAACCAGGTAGTATTTGTAAGAAAATGTAGTTATTTGAAAAACAGCCTTTTACCATTGGAGGAGGAAAATTTCAATTTGGATGTTTTAATGGACGAATATATCCAACCTTTTACTCATTACGGGATAGAAGCTTTTTTTAAGGACTCCTT
>JAHILC010000150.1 GCA_018897225.1 Actinomycetota bacterium | reverse complement strand
ATTAAGTATCTGGATGGCCCTTCCCCAGCTGAAGGTATATGGCTGGGCGCTGCAACAGACCTAATAATCAGGGAAAGAGGGATAGAGTTTGTAGATGGTACAGCCCCAGGTTTTGCGGCATGTGTAGGAGCATGTAAAGACAGTAAAAATGCTGTAAAAATTGCAAGAGAACTGCAGGAAAAAAATATCTATGTCTTCATGACTGGGTCAACAGATAGCAAAACCATGTCTGAACAGCTAATAGAAGATGGAGTAGAATTGGGCTGGAATACCAGGCTTGTTCCATTTGGCAAAGATATAACTGCTACTATTTATGCACTAGGTTTTGCTGCAAGAGCAGCTTTAAGTTTTGGCGGAGTACAGCCTGGTGATTATAAAAGAATGCTTCAATATAATAAGGATAGAGTATTTGCATTTGTTCTGGCGCTTGGTGAAGTTGATGAAGAAAAGTATGCAAATGCAGCAGGGGCTATTAGTTTTGGATTTCCTACAATTGCTAATACTCCTATTCCAGAAATTTTGCCAAGAGGCGTTTGTACCTATGAACATGTAGTGTCCAATATTCCTGACGAAGAGATTGTAACCAAAGCAATAGAAATAAGAGGCTTAAAGATTACTATTGATAAAGTTGATGTTCCTGTAGCTTTTGGGCCAGCTTTTGAAGGTGAACGTGTAAGAAAAGAAGATACTTATTTAGAATTTGGTGGAAATAAAAGTGAAGCAGTTGAATTCTTACATATAGCAGAGTCCTCGGAAGTAGAAGACGGCAAAATTGAAGTATTTGGTCCTGAAGTAGACGACGTGCCCGAGGGCAGTGTCCTTCCCCTTGGAGTAGAAGTTTTAGTATACGGAAGAAAAATGCAGGCTGATTTTGAACCTGTTATGGAAAGACAGATCCATTATTTTACAAACTATGCGACAGGTATTTTCCATATGGGACAAAGGGATATAAGCTGGGTGAGATTCAGTAAAGAAGCCGTTAAAAGTGGATTTAAGATAAAACATCTTGGTACAATACTTCATGCTAAAATGCATTCAACTTTTGGAAATATAATGGATAAAATCCAGATTAAAATTTATACAAATCCCGAAGATGTTGCAATATTAAAACAAAAAGCTAAAGAAGTATTCAGGGTTCGCGATGAAAGGTTGAAGAATCTTACTGATGAATCAGTTGATACCTTCTATTCATGCAGTCTATGTCAGTCATTTGCTCCCAACCATGTATGCGCAATATCACCTGAGAGGCCGGGACTTTGTGGTGCGTATAATTGGCTTGACTGTAAAGCAGCTTTCGAAATAACTCCAACAGGTCCAAATCAGCCAATTAAAAAAGGCAATACTATAGATCAGAGATTAGGGACATGGAAAGGCGTAAATGAATTTGTATACAAGAGCTCCCATCAAAAGCTTGAATCTTTTTCAGCTTATTCCATGATGGTGGATCCCATGACCTCGTGTGGTTGTTTTGAAGTAGTAGTAACAATACTGCCAACTGCAAATGGAGTAATGGCTGTAAACAGGGAGTTCTCTGAAATGACTCCAAGTGGAATGAAATTTTCAACTATTGCAGGTATGGTTGGTGGAGGAATTCAAACACCGGGGTTCATAGGCATAAGTAAGTATTTTATTGGTTCTAAAAAGTTCATACTTGCAGACGGGGGATTAAAAAGACTTGTATGGATGCCCAAGCAGCTAAAAGAGGAAATCCTGGATTTGCTTCAAGTAAGAGCAGGGGAAATGGAAATGACCGATTTTATTGATAAAATTGCAACTGAAGAAAACGCAACAACAGAAGAAGAAGTATTTGAGTGGATTACAAAAGTAAATCACCCCGTTCTTGGAATGGAACCTTTAATGTAACAAATATTTTATTGTAATTGTAGAATTTATATTTAACAAAAATTTTTTAATAAAATTTGCAAAAATGAAAAATAAGGAGTGGATATATGGCATTAAGCGGTCTGGATATTTTTAAACTTCTTCCAAGAACAAACTGCAAGGATTGCGAATATCCAACTTGTCTGGCTTTTGCCATGCAGCTTGCTGCCGGAAAAGCGGAGCTTGAAAAATGTCCGCATATTTCAGAACAAGCCAAAGAAGCACTGGCTGAAGCTTCACAGCCACCAATTCTTAAGGTTGAAATAGGATCAGGTGAAAATGTATTCAAGATTGGTGAAGAAACCGTGATGTTCAGGCACGATAGAACGTTTGTAAACCCAAACGCTTTTGCTGTTGCTATAGATGACAATACTGACCCCGCTAAAATCGAAGAAACAGTAAAAAATGTCAATAATTTAAAATATGATAGAGTAGGGCAGATTCTTGAGGTAAACGCGGTTTGCCTTAAGAACACATCTAAGGATAAGGATACCTTTCTTGCTGCTGCTGATAAAATTGCAGGTCTTACAAATAAGCCTATGATATTTGTTTCTTCAGATACAGAGACTTTAAAAGCCGTTGCCTCTCAATATAAGGATAGAAAACCAATAATACATGCAATAGATAATTCAAATATAGACGTAATGATTGGAGTAATAAAAGAAACAGGATGTGCTGTTGCAGTCAGGGGAAAGACTTTTGATGATATTTTAGTCTTAACTGAGAGGTTAAGAAATGAAGGTATAAAAAGTATAATAATAGATATTGGTTTTCTATCCTTATATT
>JAHILC010000149.1 GCA_018897225.1 Actinomycetota bacterium | reverse complement strand
TTTTACTTGCGATGAGTATCTTGCTAGCCTTTGTTTCGAGGGTTCAAAAGTTAGATATGAGGAAGTAACACCGGAAATTGAAACAAGAATAAACAAAGAGCTTGAAGTCATTAAAAAAATGGGCTTTGCGGAATATTTTTTAATTGTATGGGACTTAATTAAATTCGCAAAAAACAATGATATCAGGGTAGGTCCGGGAAGAGGCTCGGCTGCAGGAAGCATTGTTTCTTATCTTTTAAATATAACAGACATAGAACCATTAAAATACGGGCTGCTTTTTGAGAGATTTCTTAATGAGGAAAGAAATAATATGCCCGATATTGATATAGATTTTTGTTATGAAAAAAGAGACCGGGTAATAAAATATGTATCCCAAAAATATGGTGAAAACAGAGTAGCACAGCTTATAACATTTGGAACGATGGCAGCACGCCAGGCAATCAGAGATGCCGGCAGGGTGCTGGAAGTAACTTATTCTGAGGTTGACAGAATTGCAAAACTTATTCCCATGGAGCTTAATGTAACCATAAACAACTCGCTGAATTTAGTTCCCGAATTAAAGGAAACATATAACACCAATGAAAAAATTAGAGAAGTTATAGATACTGCAGTATCTCTTGAAGGGCTAGTTCGCCAGGATTCCATTCATGCTGCAGGTATAGTAATTTCTGCCGAGGATCTTTATCACTATACGCCAATCCAGCGTGAAGGAGATACTGATATAGTTACGCAGTATAAGATGGAAGACGTTCAGGAAATCGGGCTTTTAAAAATGGATTTACTGGGATTGAAAACATTGTCTCTTATAGATAAGACGTTATTTTTAATAAAGAAGACAAAAGATATTGGCCTCGACATTGATAACGTTAGTCTTGATGACAGGAAAACTTTTGAAATGCTCAGCACAGGAGATTGCCTGGGAGTCTTCCAGCTTGAAAGCTCTGGCATGCGCGAGCTTGTTGTTAATCTTAAGCCGACTCAATTTGAGGACCTTGTTGCATTGCTTGCATTATACAGGCCAGGTCCACTCCAGAGTGGTATGGTAAATGATTTTGTTGAAGCAAAAAATAAGCAGAAAAAGATAAAGTATTTCCACCCTAGCCTGCAACCTATACTTGAGAGCACATATGGAATTATTTTATACCAGGAGCAGATAATGCTGATAGCTTCCAAGCTTGCAGGATTTACAATGTCTGAAGCTGATATCCTGAGGGATGCCATCGGTAAAAAGAAAAAGAAAATACTTGGAAGTCAGAAGAAAAAATTCATAGAAGGTACAAAAAAAGTTGGCATTATTGATGAGGAGACTGCGGAAAAATTATTTGAGCTTGTAAATCATTTTGCAGAATATGGGTTTAACAAGTCTCACAGCACAGCATATGCAATGATTTCTTATCAGACAGCGTATCTTAAAACTAATTATCCCGTGGAATTTATGGCAGCGCTTTTGAGTATCAGGATGGGGAGCCAGGAAAAAGTAGCCCAGTATGTTAATGAAACCAGAAGGTTGGGAATTAAAGTATTGCCACCCGATATAAATGAAAGCTTTAGTGATTTTACCATTGTTGAAAATTCAGTAAGATTTGGGCTTTCAGCAATAAAAAATGTTGGTTCAAATGTAATAGAACTGATAGTTAAGGAAAGAAAAGAAAATGGCAGGTTTTCCAGTTTTCTTAATTTTTGCGGCAGGGTAAGCAGTAATGTTTTAAATAAAAAAACTCTTGAAAGCCTTATAAAAAGCGGAACTTTTGATTCTCTCAAACAACCTCGAAAACATTTGCTGGAAAATTTTGAGAATATAATTGAAGAAATAAATAAGGTTAAAAAAAGCAAGGAATCCGGACAGTTTTCATTATTTGAGGAAGAGCATTCCTCCCGTCACCAGGAGTTCGAGCATTTTTATGAGGAATATTCTCAGAAAAAGCTTTTAAATTTTGAAAAAGAAATGCTGGGGCTTTATGTGTCAGGCCACCCTCTATCTGAATTTCAGGATTATCTTTCAAATCTTAATACTATTGAAAATCTTTACGAAGAACCTGATAAGTCAACACAGCTGGTTGGCGGGGTTATATCCAAGCTCAAGCAGATATTTACCAAAAGCGGCCAGCCGATGTATTTTCTAACACTGGAAGATTTGACCGATAATGTCGAAGTAATAGTCTTTCCTACAGTGCTTGAAAAATATAAGGAGCTGGTTGAAGAAGATAAAATTATCATGGTTAAGGGAAGACTTGACAGGAAGGAAGACCAGATAAAGCTTATTGCTATTGAGATCGAAGACATAAAAAGACCTGAATCTAAAAGAATCATGGAAAAAGAAAATTCGTTTAAATGGAGCCAATCAGAAAGAATTGTACTGAGAGTAAATAAAGCTAACCTTGATAAAAATCTTATAAACAATCTCCATGAAATTATAAAGAACAATTCAGGCAGTTCAAGGGTTGAGCTAAATATTATAAATGGTGACGGATCAAGCATTGAAAAAACCTATAACTTCCCTGAAGGTTATAGTGTTAAGCCGAGCGAGGAATTCTTTAGTAAATTAAAAGAATATTTCCAGGATAGAATATTCTGGAGGTAAATTACAAAATTATTTATAATGTTAGAAATATTTTAATAAAGTTTGTGACAGATGTTTAAGGAAAAGGAAGAAAATTTAATAGTCAAGCTCCCTTTTGGCTTCAGGGACATTTTTCCGACAGAGGCTCAGGAAAGAGAAGTCATTAAAGAAACCATAAGGCAGGAGTTCTTGTTATGGGGCTATGGTGAAGTAAAGACGCCTGTTTTGGAATTTACTAAAAATATTTCAGCAGGTGTCGGTAAAAATTGGAAAGATAAGCTTGTAAGCTTTTTTGATATTGATGGCAATCTTGTTTCACTCAGAGCAGATATGACAATTCCAATAGCCCGGCTTACCGGCATGAGAATAAAATCAGAGCAGCTTCCTGCACGTTTTTTTTATTTTGCAAATTCGTTCAGGCAATCAGGGCTTTCAAAGGGAAAGCCGAGAGTTGTAAGCCAGGCAGGACTAGAGCTTATAGGTTCTTCGGGTTTTGCATCAGATCTCGAAGTGCTGGCAATTTTAATAAATATATTAAAAAAATTAAAAATTGATAATTTTAAGGTTGGACTTGGGCATATCAAGATCGTAGAAGGTCTTTGTGACTGGCTAAAGCTTGATTTTAAAGCATCTGAGCTTGTAAGAAATAATCTTATTTCAAATAATTTTGTAGAAATCGACGAGTTGGTGTCAAAAAAAGATAGTAAAAAGGCTAAGTTGTTCATGGAATTATTAAAGCCGCAAGAAGATATGGAAAAGATTTCCGGCTTGCTTTCAAATGTTGATGAAAAAAAAGTAACTGAAAGTTTTTTATATTTAAAAAAAGTATACGAAGCCTTAAAGGAACTTAAACTTAATGATTACGTGTTGCTGGATTTAAGCATAATTCGTGATTTTGAATATTATTCAGGGCTTTTATTTGAAGTTTATTGCCCTAAGACAATTGATTTGCTTGGGAGCGGCGGCAGATATGACGGCCTTATAAAAAAGTTTGGGCTGGATGTCCCGGCTACAGGATTTGCGCTTGACGTAGATCTTTTGCATGAATCTATGGGCCAGTCAAAACTTTATTCTTTTAAGTCAGAAGAACGGACAATTGTCTTGGGTAATCCTGAAGATTGCTTAAAATTGGTGAAATTTGCTTCAGAAATAAAAAGCAAGGGAGTAATTACAGAGCTTATTTTTGGAAGTGAAAAAAACCTGGGGGAAATAGCAGCAAGTAGAAAATGCAGTTATATCTATATTCTCGAGCCGGGAACAAACAATTTTAAACTGTTTGAGTTTAAAGACAAAATCAAGGACTAAAAATTTGAAAAAAGACTTGGCACCAAATGAAACTGAATATGATTTGAGTATAGCAATCCCGAAAGGTTATCTTTTTGGAGCTTGTGTTGAGCTCTTGAAAAACGCGGGATATGATATTTCAGAACTACAGGAAGAATCCAGGAGGCTTTTTACATATTCAAAAAAAGACAGATTCAGATATGTAATTGTCAGGCCTATGGATGTTCCGGTTTATGTTGAGCAGGGTGCATGTGATATTGGTTTTGCAGGCAAGGATGTGCTTGTTGAAATGGAAAGTAACGTTCTTGAGCTCATGGATTTAAAAAATGGATATTGCAGGATAATTCTTGCAACATTAAAAGACTGTATAGAAAAAGTAAAAAGCCATTATGAACATTTTGGTTCTATAAAAGTAGCTACTAAATATCCTAATATTGCACGAAAATATTTTGACCGGAAAGGCATGCAGGTAGAAATTATTAAGCTCTACGGCTCTGTGGAACTTGCGCCAGTTCTAGGTATTGCAGATGAAATTGTTGATATAACTGCAACGGGCAGCACGCTTAAGGAGAATAATCTTGTAGAGATGGACGATATAATGATTTCAACCACCAGGCTAGTTTCCAACAATGTAAGCTACAGGCTAAAATTTGAAAAAATAAATGAATTTTTCACAAGAATTGGAAATGTTGTAAAATAAAAATTTAAAATGATAATTTTTCAATAATGGTAAGAAATAAATGCCAAGAAAAGAAATAATAACGAGAAAAACAAAAGAGACCGATATCGAGCTGGAGCTTAATCTTGATGGAAGCGGCAAATCAGATATAGCAACCCCTGTTCCATTTTTAAATCATGTGCTGGAAAGTTTTGCCAGGCATGGAAATTTTGATCTGAGAATTACTGCAAACGGGGACATCAATGTCGATCCGCACCACCTGATAGAAGATATCGGTATTTGCCTTGGGCTTGCAATTTCTGCTTGCCTTAAAAACAAGGAAGGGATAACCAGGTTTGGACATATCATACTGCCAATGGATGAAGTTGAAATATCAATATCTCTTGATTTAGGTGGAAGAGCATACTTAAGATACAATGTTGAAATGTTAAATGAAAAGATTGAAAACATGAGTACTGACCTTGTAGAGGATTTCTTCAGGGCATTGGTAAATAACTGTCCTGCCAATCTTCACATAAATAAAAATGTAGGTATAAACTCCCATCATATTATTGAGGCAATATTCAAAGCTTTCGGAATTGCACTGAAAAATGCAACCAGATTAAGCGGCAGCACATCCATTCCTTCAACAAAAGGTGTCATTTAGCTCTTCATAAAATCAAAACAATTATTTGTTTTAATTTTGGATTTTAAAAATATATATAAAGCAAAAATATGTATATAGCAATTATAAACTACAATATGGGTAATATTAAAAGTGTTGAAAACGCTTTTATAAAGATTGGAGCTGAAATTAAAGTTACCAAGAGCCCTGGCACAATAATAAATGCTGATGCTGTGGTATTGCCTGGTGTTGGAGCATTTGGTGATGCAGTGAAAAATCTTAAAGAATTAAAACTCTACGATGTCATTAAAGAAATAATTTATTGTGACACTCCATTCCTGGGAATATGCATTGGCTTGCAGGTCTTATTTGAATTTGGCATGGAAGGAGGCAAAAATAAAGGTCTGGGCATATTTAAAGGCATTGTTAAAAAAATCCCTGAGGGCGTAAAAATTCCTCACATGGGATGGAACAGGTTAAAAATATTGAGCAAAAATAGCAAGCTCCTGGAAGGAATTAAAGACGGGGAAAGTTTTTATTTTGTTCATTCCTACCTTGCAGAATGTGAAGATAAAAGCATAATAAGCAGTACAACTGATTATGGGGTCGATATAGCTGCCAGTGTGGAGTATAAAAGCACTTATGGGGTGCAGTTTCACCCTGAAAAAAGCAGTTCGTGCGGGCTTCAGATACTGTCTAATTTTGTAAATATTGCAAAAACAAGCAAAAGAAAAGCAGGCTAATTACATGTTAATAATACCAGCTATAGATATAATTGAAGGCAAGTGTGTCAGGCTTACAAGAGGCGATTTCAGCCTGAAAAAGAAATACCACGACAATCCTGTTGAAATTGCAGAGATCTGGAAAAACCAGGGTGCCACCTGGCTGCACGTAGTGGATCTTGATGGGGCAAAAGCAGGAGCTGTAAGAAATTTAAACATTGCCCAAGAAATAAAAAAGAAGCTGGATTTGAAAGTACAGTATGGCGGAGGTATAAGAGATATTGACACATTAAAGTCCGTCATCGAAAGCGGGATAGACAGGGCAGTATTGGGAACAAAAGTTATCGAAGATAAAAATTTTTTAAAAGTAGTTTTAAGACAATACTGGGGCAAAGCTATCTTAAGCCTTGATTATGATAGAAGCGGTATTATATATAAAAATGGCTGGCAAAAAGCAACAGCCGTCAATGTCCTGGGTTTTGCAACGGAATTGGAAAATTTCGGAATAAATGAAATGATAGTTACTGATATCTCAAAAGACGGTACGCTTGAAAGCCCTGATTTTAAAATTGTAAGGGAAATACTTAAAAAAACTTCTTTAAAACTGATACTGGCGGGAGGAATTTCTTCCATCCAAGACATTAAAGCAATAAAGCGTTTTGAAAAAGAAGGAATTTCAGGGGTAATAATCGGAAAAGCTCTGTACGAGGGCATTATAAAACTGGATGAAGCTATAAAAACAGGCACATAAAAAGTTTTTAAAAAAAGTAAGGCGAATGATTTCAAAAAGGATAATACCTTGCCTTGATGTAAATAAGGGCAGGGTTGTAAAGGGAGTAAGTTTTATAAATTTAAGAGATGCAGGAGATCCTGTAGAGCTTGCTGCATTCTATGACAGAGAAGGCGCAGACGAGGTGGTATTTCTTGATATAACAGCCTCGCATGAGAGAAGAAAGACAGTTGTTGAACTTGCCAGCAGGACTGCAGAAAAAGTATTTATACCCTATACAATCGGGGGTGGCATTGATAGTATTGAAGATATCAGGGAGATTTTAAGAAAAGGCGCAGATAAAATTTCCATGAATACTTCTGCAGTAAAAAATCCGGAACTGATTGCAGAATCTTCAAAAGTATTTGGCAGCCAGTGTATTGTTGTAGCAATAGACGCAAAAAAAACCGGCTCCAACCACTGGGAAGTTTTCATACATGGAGGCAGGACGCCTACAGGCCTTGATGCAGTAGAGTGGGCAATAGAGGTACAAAAGCTAGGGGCAGGAGAGATCCTGCTGACAAGCATGGATAAAGATGGCACCAAAGACGGTTACGATATTGAGCTTACAAGAGTAGTTGTCTCTTCAGTTAATATTCCCGTAATAGCTTCCGGAGGAGCGGGCAGTCTTGAACATTTAAGAGACGTTTTTACCCAGGCAAATGCAGACGCCGCACTGGTAGCTTCGATTTTTCATTACGGTGAGCACACAGTAAGGGAAGCTAAAAAATATTTAAAATCGCAGGGTATTAACATTAGAATATAATATAATAACAATTATTAATAAGGTAATGGCAAGGATTTACAATATGAACTTAGAACTCATACCAACAATTATCCAGGATTACAAAACAAATGAAGTTTTGATGCTTGCTTATATGAGCAAAGAATCTCTAAAAAAGAGCATTGAGACAGGTACTACATGGTTCTGGAGCAGGAGTAGAAAGCAGCTATGGAACAAAGGCGAGACTTCCGGAAATACACAGACAATAAAAGAAATAAAATACGATTGTGATGGAGACACTCTTCTCGTAAAGGTAGAACAAAAAGGCAATGCCTGCCATACCGGAAACATTTCCTGTTTTTTTAATGAAATAGATTTCAAAAATAAAACCCTGAACCAAAAGGATTTTAAAAATCTTAAAGGCAGCCTAAAAGATTCCAGTAAGGCTCCTTCAAATGCAGAAATATTATATGAGCTTTATGATGTTGTGGTTTTGCGAATTGAAGAAAAAGCGTCAAATTCTTACACTTATTCTTTGCATAAGAAAGGCCTGGATGAAATAATTAAAAAGGTCGGCGAAGAAAGTGTTGAAGTCATGCTTTCATCCAAACACCAGGCAAAAGGAAAAACTGTTTACGAAATAGCTGACCTTATCTATCATTTAATTGTTTTAATGGTTGAGAAAAAAATTAAGCTGGATGACATTTTTAAAGAATTAAAGTCAAGAAAGAAATAAGGAAGTAAAGAAATAAAGGAGCATACAGACATGTCTGGCATTAAAAAGATTGGACTTCTGACAAGCGGTGGCGATGCATCAGGAATGAATGCAACTATTAGAGCTGTTACAAGATATGCAAAATATAAATCACTTGATGTAATTGGCTATTACGAGGGCTTTAAAGGTCTCATAAACAACAATTCAACTGTTATGGATCTTAATTCTGTTGGAGGTATCATAGACAGGGGTGGAACATTTCTTTATTCCGCAAGGTCGGAAGAATTCAAAACTGAAGATGGCATGCAAAAATCAATACAGAATATGAAAAAAGATGGTGTTGATGCACTTATAATAATCGGTGGAGATGGCTCATTCAGGGGTGCGCATGACCTGCATGAAAGAGGAGTTAAGGTGGTTGGTATTCCGGCAACCATTGATAATGACATAAACGGAACTGATTATAGCCTTGGTTTTGATACCGCGCTTAATGTTATAATCAGCCTTATTTCAAAGATTCGAGATACCGCTTCTTCCCATGACAGGCTTTTTGTTATAGAAGTCATGGGCAGAAATTCAGGGTTGATCGCAATAAACTCAGGTCTTGCTTGTGCGGCAGATTATATTCTAATACCTGAAGTTAAAGTGGATTTGGTAAGAATTGCAAACAAAATAAGAAATCATCGCGAAGGCAAGAGGCATACATTGATTGTAGTTGCGGAAGGCGCTGCCAAGGCAAGCGATGTTGCTGCATCCATCAAGCTTCTTGTAGGGCATGAAGTAAAAATATCAGTATTAGGTCATATTCAAAGAGGAGGATATCCATCGGCTCTCGACAGGTTGCTGGCGGCGGGATTCGGTAAAAAAGCTGTTGATTTGCTGCTGGATGGCAAGAGTGATTGCATGACTGCAATACAGGGCAATGTAATAAAATCTTGCACATTAGAATATGCTATAAATAACAGGAAGGAAGTAAGCAAAGAGCTCTACGATTTAGCTCATATATTATCCCAGTAGGAAAAATATTAAGGAAGTAGCTGTTCAATATATTGGCTGCCCCAAAGAGTGAAATTTCGAACCAATTTGTGTAATATATAAATCAAATTTATCAGCGAGGTAAATCATGACTACTTTTATACCCGACAGAGATTTTGCATCTGCAATACTAAAGGAGTATACACGAAACGAAAGTTTGATACGGCATGCGTTAACTATTGAAGCTGTCATGAGGTATTTTGCAGAACTTTTTTGTGAAAAAGAAGTCGAGAAATGGGGGATCATTGGACTTTTGCATGACATTGATTATGAAAGATATGCAGATAAGCACTGTTTTATGGTGAGAGAGATTCTTTCACCATATGGTTTTCCAGAGGAATATTTGAGGGCTATTGAAAGTCATGGGTATAAGCTGGTAAATGACATCGAACCGGTGGAAACGCTGGAAAAGGTGCTGTATGCCACTGATGAACTAACAGGGCTGATTGCCGCGACTGTTGTTCTTAGACCCGGTAAGAGCATTATGGACTTAAACGTAAGCTCCGTAAAAAAGAAATGGAAGCAAAAGAGCTTTGCATCCGGCGTGAACCGGGATGTTATTTTAGAAGGCGCAAAAATTCTTGGGATGGAGCTGGATGTGCTCATTGAGCATACCATAAAAGGTATGCAGACAGTAGCGGAAGAGATTGGCTTAAAAGGGGAGCTGTAGTTCAAGTTTTAATTTAATCCATTTAACATATATTAGACAAATATGTCTGGAAGTGGCTGGCCATAGCGAACGAAGTTAGAACCAGAATATTGATGTCAGACAAGAATATTTATCTCCCAGAACTGAATTTTTAATCAATATAGCTTACTTCTATACAAAATATCTCCTATCTATGCTTGACTATGTAACAGATAAGTAATATATTATGATTGACTTTATGAAATTAAGAATAATGGATTTAACAGAGGTAGAATGTTTAACCGGGCAATAATAAAAGAGCTGGAAAATTGGGCAAATAAAGAGTACAGGAAACCATTGGTACTACGAGGTGCACGTCAGGTAGGTAAAACTATAGCTGTTGAGATTTTTTCAAAGAAGTTTGACCAATATATATACTTAAATCTTGAGACTGCTTCTGATCGCAGATTATTTGAAATGAACTATGGCATTATAGAACTTCTCCAGGCAATATTTTTCGAAAAAGATAAAAAGCAGGTAGAAGGCAGAACACTTATATTTATTGACGAAATACAGAACTGCCCTGATGCTGTTTCGATGCTGAGATATTTTTATGAATCTGCCAGTAAATTTTTTGTAATAGCAGCTGGCTCTCTTTTAGAGTCTTTAATAGGCAGAAAAATTAATTTTCCTGTTGGCAGGGTTGAATACCTTTATATGAAACCTCTAACTTTTAAGGAATATGTAGCTGCAATAGGTGATAGTTCCTCAGCTGAAATCCTTGATAAGATACCTTTCCCTGATTTTGCCCACGAGAAATTATTAAAAGAGTTTCATAAGTACACGCTTATTGGTGGCATGCCCGAAGTTGTAAGTGTTTATTCTAAAACCCAGAATGTAATTGAGCTTAGGCCTGTATACGAAAGCCTCCTTCGCTCATACCTTGATGATGTAGAAAAATATGCCCGAAATGATACTCTTGTCCGTGTAATACGCCATACAATTGAAAGCTGCTTTTATCTGGCAGGAAGCAGAATAAAATTTGAGGGATTTGGCCAGTCTAATTATAAATCCCGGGAAATTTCTGAGGCGCTAAAAACTCTTGAAAAAGCAATGCTCATTTATTTAATGTATCCAACAACAGGAACAGAACTTCCAGTTACAGCTGATTATAAAAAATCTCCAAGACTTCATATACTTGATACAGGACTTGTAAATTATTTTGCAGGTTTGCAGAAGGAGCTTTTCAGCACCCAGGATTTAAATAGTGTTTATGAAGGTAAAATTGCAGAGCACATAGTTGGACAGGAACTTCTTGCAGAGAGCCAGACTTTGACTGAAAAAGTACAGTTCTGGGTAAGAGAAAAAAAGCAGTCAAACGCCCAGGTCGATTTTATTATTCCATTTGAAAACTATATTATTCCTATTGAAGTAAAAGCAGGAAAAGCCGGTCGATTGCGTTCACTGCATGAGTTTATTAACAGGGCAAATCATAAATATGCTGTAAGAGTATATTCAGGGAAATTGAAGGTTGATACTGCAGAAACTATAAAAGGAAAAAAGTTTTTTCTTTTAAATCTTCCCTATTATCTAACCGGTAATATAAAAAAATATCTTCATTGGTTTTTTGAGCAAGGTGTTAAAACATAGTTTTTTAAAATTCAAACTTTATGACCTAAGTAATAATTATATTTTTAGGGTTAGAATCTATAATGAGAGTCAATTTTGGCTGCCCCGGGTAGTGAAATTTCGAACCATTTTTTGAAAGCATTAATTTTTATAAAGGCATATTTAAATGATTTAATAATATAAAAGTTTGCTTCATCATAAACATAATTACAAACTGTACACCTATATTTTGCCATTTAAGTCACCAAATTTCTAAGAAAAATATTAATTAGAAAATGTAATTTATTT
>JAHILC010000148.1 GCA_018897225.1 Actinomycetota bacterium | reverse complement strand
GAAAAGCAAATTGGAGCCACTTCCAAAACTTGAAATGCTTTTATGAACTTCAACCAGTGCAATGTTGTATTTTTGAAAGAAACTGGTAAAGAGGGCACCCATATCTGTACTTATCCACAGCATCAGTGGAATAATTATTATTGCAGATACGAAGCTTCGAAAGATATCCCCTTGTGATAGAGCAACAGCCCAGATCAGCAGGAAAGGAATTATTATAAGATCGGCACTAGGGAGTATTTTATTTCCCGGAAGTATTGTTGCAATATAGGCTGTAAGGGGAATTATTATTATTGACAAACCTATAACTGAAGGCATTCCTGCAAAAAAGATCGAGTCAATTCCTACATACAAAACTCTTTTTGTGATTTTTCTATTGATGAATTCCCTGATGTCATTTATTGCAGGATGTAGACCTTTCAGCAATATGGTAACAAGCCTGGGCATTAAAATCATGATTATCGCAAGCTTAAATCCTGACAGCAGAGCGTATAGAATATTCGGCCATACATTCAGTTGAAAGTTTCTGTATTTTGTAATGATGCCTATTACAAATCCTAGAATAAAACCCATAACCATGGGCTCAGAAAAAAATCCAAGCTTATATTGTATTTCTTCATAAAATATGTGAGCCTTTTTCAAACCCGGGATTTTGTTGAAAATAAAATTTACAAGTTGTGAAACCGGCGCCCAGGTGACAACTTGTGTCTGCGGGTTGGAAACTCCCATTACGGCAAAATAATTTCCAATAAAAGGTGCATAAATGTCTGCCAGCACGAGAGTTATTGCTGCAACAATAAGCGCAATTAAAACACCAACCCACTTGATTTCAGTAATTGTAAAAATGATCGAGCCTACCAGAAGGAAAATCCAGTAGTTCCAGATATCAATATTTATGGTTCTTGTAAATCGTAGCAGGAGCATGACTATGTTTAAGGAAAAAACCCCGATTATTATTTGTAATGTTATTGGGGAGTTTAAGATTATTTCTTTGGAAGCTGCCCATCCTATATCAATAATTTCAAATTTTTTTGGAGAATTTAAAATTATGGTATCTATAATCGGCTTAAAAAAATTGATGAATAAGGTCAGCAGTATTGCAAATCCCAGCATTCCCGCAAAGATAAAGGCAGAGTTTTTTAAGTTTTTTAAAGGTTTTCGAGTGGTTATAAAACCTACAAGAAATAGTATTGATGGAATTATTATTACAGGTCCGATTTCAATTATTTTACTGATTATTAGGTTGGTGACAGCCATATTTTAAATAAGAATTTTAATATCTAGTTTGGATAGTTTATAGCAATAATTTTATATTTGCAAATCAGCAAAACTCATTGAAATTCTGATTTTTTTTATATATAATATGAATATAATTGCGAGCAATGCACAAAAGTGCAAATTTAAAAATAATATGGATAAATTAGAAGAAAAAAAACTTTTATCAAAAATAGCAAGGCTTTATTACCAGGAAGATATCAATCAGCAGGCAATTGCCGATAAGCTAAGTATTTCAAGAACGAAAGTTTCACGATATTTAACCAAAGCAAAAAAAGAAAAAATAATAGAAGTTAAGATTAATTCACCATGGGAAAAGTTTGAAGAACTTGAGAATGAAATTGAAAGGCGATTCGGAATTAAAGAATGTTTGGTTGTTCCTACGTTTTCACAAATTGATGAAACATTCAGGCAGATGTCCATTTCTCTGGGCAATCTTCTTGAGAGGATTTTAAGAGATGGAGATAATCTCGGAATAGGCTGGGGCGTAACTCTTAAAACAGTAAGCGATTACCTCCAAACCAATAAAAAGATAAACATAAAAGTCGTACCGCTTCTTGGGGGGCTTGGAAAGGTTGGTACCGGAGTTCACACAAATTCTGTGGCAAAAACCATTGCTGACAAGTTCGGTGGGGTCAGCTATGTGATCCACTCTCCGGCAGTACTGGACAGCAGAGAAACAAAGGAAATCATAACAAATGACAGCAATGTAAGGGAAATAATTGAAATGTCTGATGGTATAGACACAGCAATTCTTGGCATGAGCGATATTGGAGCTGATTCCACCATGATAAAAACCGGCAACTTTAAAATTCAAGATTTTAAATATCTTGAAAGACTTGGGGCTGTTGGGGATATTAATTTGATTTTTATAAATGAATCCGGCGATCCTGTTCCAACTGAAATTGATGAGAGGATAGTCAGGGCTCCTCTTGATAAAATAAAAAAGATAAATAACGTTATCGGAATAGCATTCGGATCAAAAAAAATCAAAATAATTACAGGAGCGCTGAAGGGTAAAATTATAAACATACTCATTACTGATCAAGAAACTGCAGAGAAGCTGATCAAGGAAAAGAAGTCAAATGTTAAGTAGGATAAGCCGAAAGTAAAACTATGCTTTATATATTAATTTCTTGCAAATAAGGAAGGTATGAATGGTAAAAAAGCTGGAAAACATTGAGAAAAGGGAACAGGAAACAGGGTACATGATAATAGACGGACATAAAATCAGGAATTATTTTAAAGAACTGGACCCTGAAATAAAAATTGAGATGCTTAAAAAAATGTATGAAATAAGACATTTTGAAGATCAGACAGAGCAATTCATTATCCGCGGCCAGATTCACGGGACCTGCCATCTGTATGTTGGTGAAGAAGCCACAGCGGTGGGGGCAATTTATGCAGTTGAAAAAAAAGATTATATAACTTCTACACATAGAGGTCATGGTCATTGTATTGCAAAGGGTGCAAATATTGACATTATGATGGCGGAACTGCTGGGTAAAAAAACAGGCTACTGCAAGGGTAAGGGTGGATCTATGCATATAGCTGATGTTACATCAGGCAACCTTGGAGCAAACGGGATAGTTGGTGGAAGCATAGATATAGCTACAGGTGCCGGTCTCACCTGTAAGATAAAGGAAAAGGGAAAAATTGTTGTATGTTTCTTTGGGGATGGCGCAGCGAACAGAGGCAATTTCCATGGCGCTCTTAATATGGCATCAATATGGGATTTACCGGTAATATACATTTGCGAAAACAATATTTATGGAATGTCGATGCCTGTAAAAGAGGCTTTTAATATTAGTAAAATTTCCGATAGAAAATTTTCTTATGGGATAGAAGGTTTGACAATTGATGGCAATAATTTAGTGGAAGTCTATAACACTGCACGCCATTTTGCAGATTACTGCAGGGCCGGTAAAGGGCCGGTTCTAATTGAATGCCTGACATACAGGTGGAAAGGGCATTCCAAGAGTGATGCGCAGGTTTACAGGAGCAGAAAAGAAGTTAAAAGCTGGATGGAAAAAGATCCCATACCAGGATACAGGAAATTCTTAATCGATGATGGTGTTTTAACTGAAGCAGAAGGCAAGAAACTGGAAGTGGAAGTTGTTGAAGAACTGGACCAGGCGGTTAAATTTGCAGAGGAAAGTCCATTCCCTGACCCCGGCACCGTTGAAGAAGACGTTTACGCATAAGCACGTACTTAATGCTT
>JAHILC010000147.1 GCA_018897225.1 Actinomycetota bacterium | reverse complement strand
GATTTTTTTTCGCCTGATTGTTTGCTAAGACCTCTGAGAGCTAGGTCTTGGGGTAAAAGATTATCAAAAAGTTGAATTCAGGTTTAATGTGTAATACTTTTTGACTATTGGCAATAATTATGTTATTATGCATATGTATAAATATGCAAGATTAATTGTAACATCGATTGCAAAATGGCAGTTAAAGAAATATTTTTTTATATTTTATTTTTTTTATCCGGCTTATTTGTAGGAAGCTTCTTAAACCTGCTCATTTATAAAATCCCGAGAAAATTACCAATTTTTAGGCCTGTTAAAACCTGTCCTGAATGCAGCACGCCAATACCTTTTTACATAAAAGTACCGCTAGTTACACTCGGTTTAAGGGGCGGCAGGTGCGGGTCATGCAAAAATAAAATTCCTTTTTTAAGTTATCAAAATACTGTTGTAGAATTACTGGCTGCATCGTTGTTTCTTGCAAATTATATATTTTTTGGATTCAGATTATATGGCTTGTATTTAATCAGTGGCATAATTTTATGCAGCATATTAATTATCATATCGTTTATAGATCTAAAGTTTAAAATAATACCCAATAAAATAGTATTGCCATTTACTCTGGTTGGCCTATCTATAAGCATAGTTATTATTGTTTTAAAAAATCCCGGGAGATGGTGGCTGCCACTTGCATATTGTGCGGGGGCTTTTATTTTTATGCTAATAATTCATTTGATATATCCTAAAGGGATGGGCTTGGGGGATGTCAAGCTGAGCCTGATGCTGGGGGCATTCCTTGTAAAAAATGTAATAGTCGGATTGTTCCTGGGATTTCTAATAGGTTCAATCTCGGGTTTAATCTTGATTATTTCAAAGAAAAAGAAATTAAGGCAGGAAATTCCTTTTGGACCATTTATTTCTATAGGGAGTATAATAGCGCTGTTTATTGGCGGGTATATATTAAAGTGGTATATTGGCTTTATTTAAAAGGTTTTTATTTTAGTTTATAATAATATTGGGCATACTACTTAATTGATTTTTATAATCATATTGTGAAAGGATTGGCAAATTTGAGATTTTTAACAGCAGGAGAATCTCACGGCGAAGCGCTTTCGGGAATAATCAGCGAATATCCTTCGGGTGTTAAAATAGATGAAGATTTTATTAACTATGAGCTTTCCAGGCGTCAGAAAGGATATGGCAGAGGAGGAAGAGTAAAAATTGAAGCCGATCAGGTAAAAATTCTTTCAGGTGTCAGGAAGAATAAAAGCACCGGTTCCCCGATATCTTTTTTAATATTTAACAAGGACTGGCAAAACTGGCGCCAAAAGCTTCAATTCGAAGAGAGCCTTTTAAATCCAAGGCCAGGGCATGCAGATCTGAGCGGGTTTTTGAAATACAGGCTTGAAAGTATTAGAGATGTAATTGAGCGAAGCAGTGCAAGGGAAACTGCTGCTAGAGTCTGTGTTGGGGCATTTTCCAAACTAGTTTTAAAGCATCTTGATATTAATATTTATAGTTATGTTGAACAGATTGGGAATAAAAAACTTGCCGGTACTTTAAATGCTTTACTGGCGGGCGATGTAAATATTGTTCAAATTTTAGAAGATATTGAAAAATCACCTGTCAGATGTCCGGATGAAGAAATTTCAAAGCTTATGATTGAAGAAATAGATAAAGCTAAGAATGAAGGAGATACTTTAGGTGGTAAATTTAAAGTAATAGCATCCGGACTTCCTCCAGGGTTGGGTTCATTTGACCAATGGGATAGTCGTTTTGATGCAAGAGTTGCAGCAGCTTTTATGAGTATTCCATCAATTAAGGTTGTGGAGATAGGGGAAGGCTTTTTAGCTCCATTTTTCCATGGAAAAGAGTTTCACGATGAGATTTACTACGACGACATCCGTGGATTTTACAGGAAAACAAACAGAGCCGGAGGAATTGAAGGCGGTATGACAAACGGCCAGCCTGTAATTATTACAGCTTCGGCTAAGCCTATTCCAACAACTGTAAAAGGTTTGCAGTCAGTAAATATAAAAACAAAGAATATAGAAAATAGCCTTAGTGAAAGATCGGATGTATGTGCTGTTCCAAGCGCTGCAGTTGTTGGGGAAGCGGTTTTAGCTCAAGAAATATTAAACGCTTTTCAGGATAAATTTGGTAAAGACAGCCTGGAAGAAGTTCTTGAAAACTATAATAATTATAAAAAGTATTTAAAAGAAATCTAGCAAGTTTATTTGATATGGATTATAAAAATATTTCTTTAATTGGTTTTATGGGTTCGGGTAAAACTACTGTTGGCAAAATTCTTGCTGACAGGTTAAATTTTTTATTTATAGACCTGGACAAAGTTATTGAACTAACTGAGGATAAAACAATATCAGAAATCTTTAAATCTGGAGGCGAGAAATATTTCAGGGATGCTGAAAGTGAAGTCATAAAAAAAATTTATATAAATGAAAACTGTGTATTTGCTTGTGGCGGTGGTGTTGTTGAGCGGGAAGAAAATATGGATTTCATAAAGCAAAACAGCCTTGTAGTGTATCTCTATATTTCTCCCCGGCAAGCTTTTGAAAGACTAAAAGATGTAGAAGACAGGCCTCTTCTTGGCAATTCATCAGACCTGGACTACAGGAAAGAAATCATTAACAATCTTATAAGCAAAAGAGACATACTGTATAAAAATAATTCAAATTTTAATATAAAGACTGATAATAAAAGTCCTGAATGTATAACTGAAGAAATTGTGAAGAAGCTTCAGGAATAATCATTCACTACTGTCAAAAGGCATAAAAAGTCCAATGAAAAATTTTTGGGAATCAGATAAAAGCGCTATTAAAATAATAAATGTGCAGACTATTTTAAAAAAATATCAGATAGTCATAAGATCTGGAATGTTAGAAAGATT